>DATLQY010000841.1:0-5857 GCA_035534975.1 Pirellulales bacterium | reverse complement strand
CGTTCGGAGAGCAAGGCGGCGGCCAGGGCGCCACGGTCGAGCACTCCAAGGCGACGCGCTTCGAGCAACAGTCGCGACAATCGTGGCTGAACCGGCAACGCCGCCATCTGCTGGCCGAGCTCCGTGACCTGCCGGCCATCGTAACCGCCCAGGCGTGCGAGCAAGTCCATCGCCCGCTCGACCGCCGCCGCGGGAGGCGGCTCGAACCACGGCAGCGTTCCGACGTCCCCAGCGCCCCAGCAGAGCAACTCCAGCACAGGCCCGGCCAGATCGACCCGTGCGATTTCAGGAAGTTCCTGCTCGTCCAAGGCCCATTGCTCGCGCTCGGTCCACAGCCTCAGGCAGACGCCCGCCGCCGTTCGGCCGGCGCGGCCCGCTCGCTGCTCGGCCGACGCTCGCGAAATGCGTTTCGTTTCCAACCGGTTCAAACCCAATGCCGGGTCCAGGCGTAACACACGGGCAAGCCCCGAATCGACGACCGCCGTGATCCCTTCGATCGTCACGGAAGTCTCGGCCACGTTCGTCGCCAGCACCACCTTGCGGCGCTCGGTAGGCCGCAACACCTCCTGCTGGCGCTCCAAAGGCAAGTCGCCGTAAAGCGGCATCAGCGCCAGACCGCGCTCAGCCGCCAGACCGCCCAGGGCCTTGGCGGTCGCATGAATCTCGGCGACGCCCGGTAGAAACGCCAGCACGTCGCCCGTCGTGCTACCAAGCGCCTGCTCGACCGCGGAGGCGACCCCCCGCGGCACCACCCGCGGGTCGGAATGCCGCAGGTAACTGATTTCGACTGGGAACGTCCGTCCGTCGCTTTGAAGCACCGGGCAATCGCCCAGGTAGCGGGCGACTGGGAGCGCGGCGAGCGTGGCCGACATGACGACGATCCGCAGTTCGCCGCGCAGTTCCAACTGCACTTTTCGGACCATGGCCAAGGCCAAATCGGTGGCCAGGCTCCGCTCGTGGAACTCGTCGAACACGACGACGCCGACGCGTTCGAGAAAAGGGTCGCCGCGGAGCATCCGCACGAAAACGCCGTCAGTCACAATCAGAACCCGCGTGGCCGGCCCCGCCTGCCGGTCGAAGCGCACCTGATAGCCGACTTCGTCGCCCACGCGGCCGGCCCGTTCGGCCGCGATCCTCCAGGCCGCCGCGCGCGCGGCCAGCCGCCGCGGCTGCAACACGACCACCTGGCCCCCCTTGGCAAGTCCACCGTCGAGCAGGGCCGGCGGCACCCGCGTCGTCTTACCCGCCCCCGGAGGTGCGCGCAGCACCAGGCAATTTTGGTCCGCCAGCGAGCGGACCAAGTCCGGGAGAATCGCATCAATCGGCAGGCTGGGGAGCATGGCGATTGATTGTACCCTAACGCGGCCTCGCTCCGCGCGGCCGCAAGCAAACGAAGTTGACACTCGCGGCCGACGGCGTATCCTGGCGTGGGGCCAAATGGACGAACCTCAAAAAAACCGACCTCCGATGCCTGCCCCACTCAATTCCATCGTTTGCCTCGCGTTGTCGTTCATCTCCATTCAGCGATCGATCGCGGCCGAACCGTTCCCACCCGTAGCTGAGCTGCCGTCGCGCGGCGAGCTGCCCGATCCATTAGTCACCTTTCGAGGTGAGCCGGTGCGAACCAAGGAACGATGGGTGAGCCAACGGCGGCCGGAACTGAAGGCGCTGTTCCAGCACTACATGTACGGCTACCTGCCGGCGCCACCCAAGGAAATCACGACACGAGTCGAGCGCGTCGATGCAAATTACTTCGGCGGCAAGGCGACGAAGAAGGAATTGACGATCGCCTTCGGTCCGCCCCAGGCGCCGACCATCGGGTTGCTGCTGGTGGTTCCGAACCGGCGGAAGGGGCCGGCGCCGGTCTTCGTGGGCGAGAATTTCTGCGGCAACCATGCGCTGGTTGACGATCCCAAGGTCGCGCTGCCGCGGGCTTGGGTGCCGTCGCATTGTCCGGGCTGCGAGGACCATCGAGCGACCAACGCAGGGCGAGGAACTCAAATCGACGTCTGGAACCTCGATGCGTCGATCGACCGCGGCTATGCGGTGGCCACGTTCTATTGCGGCGACGTCGATCCCGATCGGCCCGACTTCAGCGACGGCGTTCATCCTTTCTTCGAATCCGACGGCACGAAGGAGCCGGGGCCGCACACCTGGGGCACAATCGCCGCCTGGGCTTGGGGCATTCACCGGGCGGTCGATTATCTCGTGACCGACACGGATCTGGACGCCCGCCGCATTGCCGTCGTCGGTCATTCGCGACTTGGCAAGACCGCGCTCGTGGCAGCGGCGATGGACGAGCGGATCGCGCTGGCCATCCCGCACCAGGCTGGCTGCGGCGGCACCGCACCCAGCCGCGGCAAGGTCGGCGAATCGGTCGAGCGGATCAACGCCGCCTTTCCGCACTGGTTCGCCGAGGAGTTCACGCGGTTCAACGAGCAAGTTGACAAACTGCCGTTCGATCAGCACTCGCTCGTGGCGCTGGTCGCCCCGCGGCCCGTCTTGTTTTCCAACGCGGTGGACGACCAGTGGGCGAACCCCGACGGACAGTTCGAAGTGCTCAAGGCCGCCGAGGGGGTCTATCGCCTGTTGGGCGCCGAAGGCCTGGCCGTCGACAAGCCGCCTGAGCCGGGGCGACTGATCGATAGCACGCTGGGTTATTACATCCGGCCCGGCAAACACTCGATGACCCAAGGCGATTGGCAAGTTTTTCTCGACTTCGCCGACAAGCACTTGGGTAGACCTGGAGGCGCGTAGCGGAATTCGCGAGAATTCCTAGCGCCAGAATCCGCCGAGCGTTTTCTTGACGCGATCGAGTACACCAGGCTTCGCCTCGTCGGCAGGACGCGCGCGGGCGCGCGTGGTCCGGGGAACCGGGTTTTGGCCGACCGTTACGTTTGACATCAGGTATCGTGGCCAGTAACCTTCGAGCTGCCGCAGGCAATCGGTGTATTGCCTGTTATTGAGCTTGATGTCGGCGAACTCGAAGGTGTTGGCCAACGCCAGCCGTTGCTCAAGCTTGAGCCGCTCCAATTCGAAAAGCTCGATGTCGTCGATCCAGACCTCGCCCGGCTCGACGAAGTAGAATCCCAAGCGCAGCGGCGAGAGCCCCTCCGTCGGCAAGCCGGGGAACTCGAAAATGTATTGCGACCACGTATCCTTGAGCTTGTACACCTTATCGCCCTTGCCGATCGGCGCTTCGCGTTCATAGACTTGACCATCTTTTTTTCCCTCCAGCGACAGACGCAACGCCGGTTGCCGCTCGGCATCGGTCACGCGCATCCAGACCGACACCGACAACCAACCGGTGCGCGGCGAGGGGAACGGCGGGCTCCAAAGCGTCCACGGCCCGTTGGTGCGTGAAAACTTCAACGCCCGCTGGCCCGAGTGGGGGTTGTCCTCGTCGAGCTCAATCGGCGGCGGGCTGGAACGCGCCATCAACCCGGTCGACGCTTTCGCGTACGGGTACCAGCCAGGAATGAATGCATTGCGTTTGGGCGGCTCCTCGAAGCCCGCGTTTTCCAACTCGTCGTAGCGAGGTGGATTGCCGAGCACGATCGCTCGCTCGTAGAGATTCGCGATCGCCGCGCGCAACTGCTTTGGCACGTCGTCGCCGATCGAAACGTTGACGTCGTGGAACTGCGTGCCGGTGGACGTGAATGCCGCGGCCAGCAAGTCGAATGGTTCCAATGCCAAGGTCCAGGTGCGTTTCATTCCGCTGCCTGCCAGCTTCGGGATCGGCCGCGCCGGGTTGAGGCTCCGCAGGCCGCACTCGGCCGACAGATCGACGGTCATTTCGACCGTGACGTTCCAAGGCGAATCGTTGACCAGGTAGATGTACGTCCGGCCGTCCTTGACAAGCGTCCGAATCGTGATCGGCTGGGTTTCGCCGGGCAAGGTGGCGAAGGCCTCGTCGGGCAGTTCGCGATAGGCCGCCAGCAGGCCGCTGAGCGCGCTTTCTTGCCCCACGGGTAGAAGCCAACCTCCGTCGAACAGCGCTCGCGCGTCGAGTGTCGCCAGGGCGTGAACGAAGCGGCGACGGTTGAACCAGGCCGAGGGTACTGGATGGGCCAAAAGCAAGGTACGGCTCTGTTTGAAGGGGCTCTTGGCGTCGAACGAATCGAGCCGTGCCTCCTGCCGTTCGTGGAAGAACAAGCCGCCGGGGTGGGCCACTGCGGCGAACTCGCGGTCGAGAGCGCTGTCGTTGTTCCATTCGAGATTCACGGCCTGCGCCGCCGGCGAATTCAACGGCGCGATGCGCTGAGGACGCAACAGCGCGATGCCCTGGACATCGCGGTAGAGGCGAGGGTCGATGCCGGCCGAGAGCAGCGCGTCTTCGTTCTTGGTCGCGGCGCCGGGCAGCGTCGGCCGCAAGTCGCGGGCAAATTCGGGCCCGTCGAGCAGGCTCGCGCCGGCCAGGTAGAGCTTCAATTCCGGCCGTCCCTCGGAGATGACCTCGTGCAGCTTGCGATGGAATTGCGCCAACTTCTGCGCCCGCCAGGCGAGCCAGGCTTTTCGGCCCGGCCCGCGCAGGAATTCGACGCGCGCACGGAAGCGTTCGGCGCCGGTGGCAAGCTTGACACGCGTCTCGCGCTCGAAGCGGGCCAGCGTATCTTCGTCGAAGCCCCAATCCGCGCCGGGGAGCTGGGCGTAGCCGTCGGCTGAGAGCTGCAAGGCCACGCCGGCAAAAGAGGGGTGCGAACGGTAACGTTCGACCAGTTCGGCCACGACGGCCAGCATGGCGTCTTGGACGCGCGCGTTGAGCGGGTTGTAGTAAGGCGCCAGGCCGAGGCCGCGAGTCGGGAAGTGTCCGGCAAGCCATGTCGCGCCGTCGGCGCCCACCAGCTCCACCCCCACGCTTTCCGGCCCCCCGCGCCGCAACACGTCTTCCAGCTCGGCCAGCGGCGCCGAGAACTGCAAGGCCGGAATCAGCAACAGGCCGTCGCGGTCGAACATGCGAAAGATCAACTCGAGCACATCCTTGCGCAGAGGATCTTGCCCACTGGCGAAATACATCCCCGTGTCGTGACGCGGCGTCGACTCGAGCGGGTCGCTGGGATAAATCGCGCTGCCGTCGGCCAGCACCGAGAGCATGAGCCCGTTGTAGCCGGCGTAGTCGAGGTACTCCACGAGCCGCGCGCTCCCCTGATGAAACGTCTGCCAATCGTCGAAAGCGCGCGCGGTTCGCGAATCAAGGCCCTCGACGGCCGAAAAGTTCTCGGGGAAGAGCGGGCGGTCGTAATAGCCCGCCCAGAGCCGCTCCGGCCGCCTTTCGCCCAGCGGAAAGCGGCGCGGCAGGTGGCTGCGCACGGGATCGTCGAGCAGGTTTCCCATCCCGACGATGGTCTTCACGCCCGACGTCACCTTGGACTTTGGTCCGCGGACGCGGATCTTGCCGTAGACGGCCCGGCTGCCAGGACGACGGTTGGTCACGAGCAATAGAGGGGCCTTGGTTTTCGGGTAGATCACCAGAGTGTGAATGAGAAGCTTCGCCGGGACGTCGGCCGCCTCATCGGGTACGTTGACGCCGGAATCGAACCCGATGGGAGACACCGCGCCGGCCACGGGAGGCTCGACGAGGCTTAAACCCAAGGTCTGCGGCACGTCGGAAGGGTACTCGATCTCGACGAGGTGCGGCTGGCCGGGCTTGTGGATCGGCAGGGGATAGGCTTCCCATCCGATCGTCGGCGCCGCGCCGCCGCCAAGCTGAATAAAGTCGACGGTTTTGTCGCCGATCCGATGTTGCCAAGGTGACGCGGCGCCGTTACCCAGCGGCCCCTTGGGCAGGCCGCGGAGCACCGGTACGTTGGGCAGCCGCTGCCACCAGGTGGGATTTGCCGGGTCGATTTCAAGAATG
>DATLQY010000840.1:0-4839 GCA_035534975.1 Pirellulales bacterium | reverse complement strand
GATCATCCCGCGGCCGATCGAATACGGGTGAGTGGCCAGCGTAGCCCCGGTCCATTGGTTGATCAGCCAATACTCGCCGGCCATCAACGTGGCCAAGAGCGGCGGCTTGCTCGAGTAGAGCCGGCCTTCGTCGGCCCCGGGCGCCTCGCGCCCAAGGTCGTCGTGCTTGACCATGTCGATCGTGTCCCAATTGGGCTGGCCGACGATGTCGTCGATTGCGTAGGTGCCGTGTTCGACCAGCGCACGCACCGTACACCAACGGCTGCGGTCGTTGGCGCTCAAGAAAGGGCGCTGCTTTTGCCAATCGCGGCGCTTTTCTTTCTCTTTGAGGTGCTTCTCCAGGCGGATGTAATCGACCGAGTTGACGGCCAGCGTGCGGCCCACGATCGAGCCGGTGCTCAACGCGATCAGGAGCAGATAGACGGCCCGGCGAAGGCGTCGGCGAGGGTCGTCGGCGGGGCCGGTCATCGTGGTTCCCTTGTGGGCGGGTGGCATTCCTCGTCGGCGCACGCATCGCGTGGCGGGGTTTCTTCGCCGATCGAGTAGGTGTCGCTGTCGCGACCTTGGTAGGCAATAATCAGCTCGGCCAGGAAGCCGATCGACATCAACTGTCCGCCCAAGAGCAAGGCCCCCAGCGAATAAAGCACCGCCGGCCGGTCGTGCAAGGGGACGAGCCCCCACTCAGGCCGCAACTGGGTAGCGATCCAATAAATGGTCAGATAGCCCAGCCCCAGGCCACCTAGCACGAAGAATCCCAATCCAACCGTCCCCAGCGCGTGTTGCGGGCGTTGGCCGAACCCGGTCAGGAACTTGACTGTCAGCAGGTCCAGGAACCCTTTTACGACCCGGCCGAGGCCGTATTTCGAGCGGCCGAAACGCCGCGGACGGTGGCTGATGACGATTTCGCCCACCCGGAAGCCGCGTGCGTGCGCCAGCACCGGCACGAAGCGGTGCAGCTCACCGTAGAGCCGCACTTCGCCAAGGACTTCACGGCGGTAACATTTCATACCGCAGTTGTGGTCGTGCAGCTTAACGCCCGTCAAGCCGCTGACCATGCCGTTGAAGATTCGCGAGGGAAAGACCTTGTGCCAAGGGTCATGACGCACCTGTTTCCAACCGCTGACCACGTCGAGGTGCTCGTCGACGCGGGCCAGAAAACGGGGGATTTCGGCGGGATCGTCTTGCAGATCGGCGTCGAGCGTCATCACCAGTTCGCCCCGCGCCGCCGCGAACCCCGCGGCCAGCGCCGCGGCCTTGCCAAAATTTCGACGGAAGCGGATCCCGCGCACGCGCTGATCGACAGAAGCCAACTTCTGAATCGCCTCCCACGAACCGTCAGTCGAGCCGTCATCGACGAACACCACCTCCAACTCGTACCCCTGGGCGCGGGCCACCACATCGAGCTCGCCCAACAGAGTCGGAAGGCTCTCGACCTCGTTGTAGACGGGGATGACGGTGGAGAGCATGGGAGAGGAGGGATGAGGGGATGAGGGGATGAGGGGATGAGGAGATGAGGAGATGAGGAGAAGTAGCGGAAGTCGTTAGACTTTCGACCGAAGCGGAGTACTTCAGATTTCCATGCGGCGGAACCGCGCTCGTCGAAACATCGGCGGGCGTATGACCGCCGAGACTTAGTGTAACTTGCCGCGTCAGGCCCTGAAACCCTTGTTCGCGATCCGACCGGAACGCCATCGTCGAAGGGCTTGAACCGGCCTCTGGATCGTTGAGTTTTGGGCGGTGCCCGCTCTACGGAGTCGTTGGCCGCAGCGCCCGGTCGATGAATTCGTAGGCCTCTTTGCGGATCTCGGGCGGGAAATCGTGTTCGCAGTCGGGATAACGAACGACGAGCGCGTCGTCGGCGTCGAACAGATCGTAGACATCTTTCACCGCGGCCACGGCCTTTTTCACGCCCGCCACCTCGAAGTTCGCGTCATGCAAGGGTGAATTCGAGAAAAATGCGCGCGGGGCGAACGATGCGACGACCTCGTAAAAGTCGAACGGCACATGGTCGGGGTCGAGGCCGTACACGTCGCGAAGCCGCGGCATGTAGCGGTCGCTGGTCCAGCCGGCAATTTTGCCTTCGTAATAGTCGTGGAAAGGAGTCCAACCACAGCTCGAAACGACGACCTTCAACCGCTCGTCGAACGCCGCCACGAACATCGCATTGTGCCCGCCGAGCGAGTGCCCGATCACTCCGATCCGTTCCGGATCGACCTCCTCGCGCGATTGCAGCAAATCGACGCAGCGCATGTGATTGAAGATTCCCTTGATCGTGCCGGAGGCGCGGCCGCTGGTCTTGAAATCGAATTCGTATTCGCCGAACGACGGATAATCGGGCATCAGCACGACGTAGCCGCGCTGGGCCAGTTCCAGGCCATAGTGCAGGTTTTTCATCGGACCCATTCCGGCCGGTTCGTCTTTGCCGATCGTGGTCGTCTGGTGTAACGCCAGCATGGCGGGCGAGCGCTCACCGGCCGCCCGCTCAGGTAGGAACAACCAGGCCGGCACACGATCGTTTTCTTCGGCGACGAACGTCAACTTCAGCCGCGTGAGGCCGTTAACCTTGCTGGTTTCGGTCACCCGCATGTCCAGCGGCGGCAGATCGTCGCGGCTGGGTAAAGGCCCCATCGCTCGTTGCATGCCCGCCGCGATATCCGCCTTTCGGCGCGCCCAGTTGTCAAGGGTTGTCACCGGTTGTTCGCGCCCGTGGTCGTCGATGTAGACCAGGAGCTTACTGTGGTTGGAGTAACGGTCTTTTTCCGGCGGCACATCCCCGGCCAAGGCCACGGCGCATGAAAGCCCTGTTGCGATTGCAATTCCCACCGTGCGCATGGTCAGTTTCCTTGGACAAAAGCGGATTCCCCACGAATTCAGTATCTTGCTCGGCGTCACGTGCCACAAGGTCTCAAATTGAGATCAAGAGATGGATACGAACGTCCGCATCACAGGTTCACAGTCGGTTGGTTCACATCAATCATGGCGCAAAATCGAACACCATTAAAGGCCGAACCACCGCCGCGGCGAGGCCTTTTCGAAAAATTCGCAATCGATCGAAGCGGCGCAAAGCATTGAAGTAAATACGGTTGTGTGCTATCATCAATTTCGTTACCAGGCATGGCTCGTGGTCGTGGCACGCTTACTGCACCATCATTGGGCCATGAGTGCATTCAATGTTTCGGAGCATGGCATGAGCACGGACCAACGCCGGCTTGGCCCCTTCCAATTGGAAGAGCGGCTCGGCGCTGGCGGCATGGGCATTGTATTCCGTGCGGTCCACGTTGAGACCAGACGACAGGTGGCCATCAAGGTCCTCTCTGAAAAGGCGGCAGCCAGTAAGAAGATCGTCGCCCGTTTCGCCAGGGAGTTAGAGATTCTCAAGGCGCTCAAGCACGCCAATATCGTCCGTTGCTATGGCAGCGGCCGAGAAGGTAAAGAGGCCTACCTGGTCATGGAGTTTGTCGAGGGCGGCTCGCTCTCAGCGCTCTTGAAGCGACGCGGGCGGCTTTCATGGGAGGCGACGGTCGAATACGCCCTGCAGATCTGCGACGGGCTGGCGTATGCTCATTCCTGGGGAATCGTGCATCGTGACCTGACCCCGGGAAATCTGTTGATCGGCGAGGAGGGCGAGATCAAGATCGCCGATTTCGGCATTGCCCGCGTACAGTTTGGCAAGCGCCTGACGGCCACCAAACACACGCTGGGGACGATGGCCTATATGGCGCCGGAACAGATCCGCGGCACGCCGCCGGTCTCGCACAAGACTGATCTCTACACTCTCGGTTGCGTGTTGTTCGAAATGTTGACCGGTCGATTGCCGTTCCAGGCCGATTCGACTGCACCGATGCTTTACGCTCACTTGGAGTCGCCGCCGCCGCGGGTGTCGTCGATCGTGCTCGATTGCCCCGTCTGGCTCGACGCCTTGGTGAGTCAAATGCTGGAAAAAGATCCCGCGAATCGTCCCTACGACGCGGGCTCGGTGGCGCAAGCCCTGCGCGAGGTGCAGCAGAGGGTGACGAGCGGGGCGACGGTGGCGGGACAGATGCTCAAAACCGGACCCAGCGCGATCAAGCTCACGAAGCCCGATGGGGCCGGCGCTCGTAAGCTGGTGGGACGCAAGAAACGCAAGAAAAAAAACCACACGCCGATTTACGAAAGCGCCTGGTTCCTGGCCGCTTGTCTTTTGGTCGTCGTTGGGATCGCCTGCTGGGTTTTTTGGCCCTTGAGCGAAGCTCAATTGTTCGCGAAGGCCGAATTGTTGATGGCCAGCGAAAATCGTGTCGACCACCAGCGCGCGGAGACCAAGTACCTTGACGTACTTTTGGGAAAGTACCCCGACGGCGCCTATGCGGCGCGGGCGCGCGAACTGATCGACAAGGTCGAAATGGAAGATGCCAACGCGCGCATCATGTTTCGCATTCGCCAGGGAAAACGGGCCGAGTCGCAAGCCGAGCAGTTGTTCATGGATGCCTGGCGTTTCGACCAATTTGGCGATCGCCTGGCGGCCTTGGAGAAATACCGTGGTTTGATCCAACTCGTGTCCGACACGGGTGACGACCGGCCGGTCGTACACCTGGCGCGGCGGGAAGTCGAGCGGCTTACCAGCGGTAGTGAGCGGGCCGAGGACCGCGCGCAATTCATCGAGTCGCGGCTGGCACGCGCCGACGAGTTATTCCAGTTGGGCAAGACGGTCGAGGCCCACGAGATCTGGACCAGCATCGTCAACCTCTATCGCGACAACACGGAACTTCAGCCATTGGTTGAAAAGGCCCAACTCCGGCTGACCGACAGAAACCAGGCCGGCAAGGCGAGCCGACCCGCTGCGCAGGTGCCCCGGCGTAA
>DATLQY010000839.1:0-10445 GCA_035534975.1 Pirellulales bacterium | reverse complement strand
TTGTTCACCAGCACGTCGAGCCGGCCAAACGTCGTGACCGTTCTCTCGACGGCGCTCGTGACTGCCTCGGCGTCGGCGGCGTCCGCCTGGATCGCGATTGCCTTTCCGCCTCCGCGTTCAAGCTCCTTGACAAGGGCCGACGCTGCGTCGGCGCCTTTGGAGTAGGTGACGGCGACGCTGGCGCCGTCCCCGGCCAGGCGCTTTGCGATCGCCGCGCCGATGCCGCGCGAACCGCCGGTCACGAACGCGACCTTGCCCGCCAGTGGTCTTTCATGCGTGGTGCTCATGGGGTGCCTCTTGTACGTGTCTACCGGGTGGAATGGACCGTCACGAATCCGCGGCGGCTCTCGCCGGATCGCGTTCACATCTAGCAATACCGGCGAGAGACCCGGGCCTTACACGAAAAACCGGCGAATTCATTCCCGGCCGTTTGGAGTATATTGGATCCGTGACGACTGCCCGGCAACCGTCGCCGGCAACATTCGGGAGAATCATCATGACGCTTGACCGGCGAGAAATGTTACGTGCGGCGGCGGTTTCCGCAGTGGGCGTGTCAACGTGGCAGTGCCTCGCCGAGGCGATTGCCTGGGCGGCCGACGGCGATACGACGGCGGCGTTGAAACCGCTCAATCGGTTTCCGCGGATGGTGCAGGAATGGTTCGTCGCGCAGGTGCGGCAGATCGAAGCCCGCGCCGATGGCGTGCGGGCCGCTCTCAAGACCCAATCCGACGCCGAAGCCTACGTTCGCGAGGTGCGGGCCAAGATCCGCCGATCGTTCGGGCCCGAGTGCGAGAAGACGCCGCTTCGCCCGCGTGTGACCGGTGTCGTCGAACGCGACGCGTACCGCATCGAGCGCGTCATCTTCGAGAGCCGGCCGGAGTTCCCCGTCACGGCCAACGTGTACATTCCCAAGGGACGGACGTTTCCGCTACCGGGGGTCGTCGGATCGTGCGGACATTCGGTCAACGGCAAGGCGGCCGAAGCCTACCAGAGCTTTGCCCAGTCATTGGCCCGCATGGGTTACGTGACCCTGATTTTCGACCCGATCGGCCAGGGAGAACGGTTGCAATACGTCGACGAACATTGGAAGCCGCGGCGCGGCGCGGGCGTGGCCGAACACCTCTACGCCGGCAACCAGCAATTTCTGGTGGGCGAGTTCTTTGGGGCGTGGAGGGCCTGGGACGGAATCCGAGCATTGGACTACTTGCTCACGCGAGAGGAGGTCGACCCGAAGCACGTCGGCATCACGGGCAACTCCGGCGGCGGGACGATGACGACCTGGTTGTGCGGCCTCGAGCGGCGCTGGACGATGGCCGCTCCGGGGTGTTTCGTGACGACGTTCCGCCGCAATCTGGAAAACGAGCTGCCGGCCGACTCCGAGCAATGCCCGCCGGGCGCGTCGCGTTGGCGGGCGGCGAGCTCCGTCGCGCGGTGAGGGACGCGATCAAGTTGCCCGTCGAAACCGACCAACCTGCGGGTCCGCCAGAGTTCCGCATCTTGCGGGCCCTGAAACCGCGGGGCTACCCCCATCCGCACGCCACGTCGTACGCGGTTGAATCGGAAGCGGGAATCTTCGCGCTGGTCATGCGGCTCGACGACCAGGCCCATCATTCGCGTCCCGCGCGGGGACCCGGCCGGGCCGTGTTGTATATTTCGCACCAATCGGCCGACGCCGAGCTGCGCGACGAACCGCTGCCGCGAGAGGTGTTTGCCGCCGAGCAGGGGGCGGCCTGTTACGCCTGCGACGTGCGGGGAATCGGCGAGTCGCGGCCGGACACGTGCGGTGAGGATTCGTTCCTCAGTCCCTACGGCAGCGACTATTTTTATACCGCGCACTCGATCATGCTTTCGCGGCCGTACCTTGGCCAGCGGGCGTATGACGTGCTGCGGGTACTCGATTGGCTGGCGGCATTCGACCATCGTGAGATTCATCTGGTCGCCAAGAACTGGGGAACGCTGCCGGCCCTGTTCGCGGCGTTGCTCTGTGAGCGGGTCGTGCAGGTGACGTTGCGAGAAGCGCCGGCCTCGTACGCGGCCATCGCCGAGAGCGAAGAGTACGATTGGCCGTTGTCGGCGCTGCTCCCCGGCGTGTTGACGAAATTCGACCTGCCGGACTGCTACCAGGAGCTCACGAAGACCAAGCGCCTGCGGCAAATCGACCCGCGCGGGGCGTGAAAGATGTGTCCCGCTTGAACGTCGCGTTCAAGGCGGTGGCCGGCTCATAGCGGGTTGCAAGCCATCGACGGGCAAATGACTGGCGAGACGAAAACCATCAGGTATTGTGGAGGAAGCTCGCACGATTCGCAACCGGAGGTGGAAACCAAATCATGGCCATGACATTCGACGCGACATTGAAAGACATGGGCCGCGAGAGCCCCCAGGGCTTCCTGGCTGCCTTCGACCGGCCGCCGTCCGGAGCGGTGCGTTTGATGAACGTCGATCTGTCCACGGTCACGACGACCGCCGACTTGATTCTTGGGATCGGCGATCCCCTGGGCGAGATCATCCAACTCGACTTTCAGTCGAGCGCCGCCGCTTGGAAGCACGCCGACCTGATGGTCTACAACGCACTGCTCTTCGCTCACCATCATGTGCCGGTCCACACGGTGATCATCCTCTTGCGTCCGGAAGCGGCGCACTCGAACTTGAATGGCGTCATCAGCTACGCGCCCCGCCCGGAACGTGGTAGAATGAATTTCGGATACGAAGTGGTCCGCTTGTGGGAGCGCCCGGCGGACGAGTTGCTGGCGGCGGACTTGGGCGTGGTGCCGCTTGCGATGCTCGGTCGATTGCCCGCAGGCCTGTCGTTGGAGGATGGCTTGACCGCCGTTGCCCAGCGGGTCGTGGAACGTTTGGCAAAGGAATCGCCGACCGAACGCGGGAAGAAGTTACTGACGGACACTCTTTTGCTCACGGGACTGCGGGTCAAGCGCGACGTGGCTGTAAGGATCTTTCAAGGAGTTCGTGTCATGCAAGAATCCGATACGTACCTGATGATTCTCGACGAAGGGCAGGAGAAACGCGCCCGGAAGGACATTTTGCTTGTCGGCGAAGAGAGGTTTGGTCCCCCGGACGACTCCGTGAGGGTTCGCCTGAGTGGCATCACGGACCTTGATCACTTGGATCGGATGCTTCGCCGCGCCGTGAAAGCTGCGAGCTGGCAAGAGATTCTGGAAACGCCATAAGGCGCAGTGGAACCGGCATCGTGGGCGCCTTGGCCCCGAAAATGGATGGGCGGTTCCGAAAAGCACCTCCGCAAAATCGCCGCCGCGATGCGGGTCAGCGGAGTTGGTGGACGTCGCGCCCTGGGCCGGGAAACTCCGCCTTACCGAGATCCGGATAACGGTGCTCCGCCGGCACGAAATAGCATAGCATTAGCGCGGGAATCATTGCGTGAAGGCGGTCGCCTTTGGCGACGTCTCCTGCTATAAACGAGCGCGCGGCGCGAGCGCACATTGATTAGGGATCGAGTCATGCCAACCTTCGAAGCGAGAGGCAGCGAAATCGACGAACGCGTCGCCACGGAGTTGAAGGCCGCTCAAAGCAAGCTTCTGAACGAAGGCGATCTTCCCTCCAAAGAACAACTGGCCGGGTATTACGCAGTGTTTCGCGATCGCTTCGGTCCTGATCGGTTAGCGGGCCTCGACGGCGAAGCCTTGCTCAACACCATCCACGCCCATTTCAACCGTGACAGCCTCGTCTACTGGCTCGAATTCAAGAACGACGATGAGTTTCCGGCAAGATTTGGTGGCATTGGCGGCGGAAGCGCCTTGAAATTCGGAATTTACCGCCGGAAGGAAACCGGTGAATGGATGCGCGGTTCGCCCAGGCAGCAGGTTGCCATTTCCTCGGCGGAGGCCGTGGAATACGCGCGAAAGCACCGCGACCAAATCTTGCGTGGCGCGGAGCTCCTAGCTGCGCTCCCCGGCGACGCGTCGGACGAACAGTACCGGAACATGCAGGAAGCAATGAACCGAGTCGCACCGGACATCGGCGACACGGCATGGGGACACAAGTACTTCAGCCTGCTGTACCCCGATAAGTTGGACGACTTCCATAATGTCGAGTGGCACCGGTTCAATTTGACTCGGATCCTGCAGGCGCCGCCGGAGGGCGACGGACGCTATCTTTGTGCGGGGCGCTTTGTCGCCGGCGCTCGGCAGCTCGGTCTCCCAATGAACTGGTTTTCGACGGCGCTGAACGAACGCAACGGTCGGCCGTACCAATATTGGCGCATCGGCACGTCCGATGGGACGGCGCCACGGAAATACTGGCCGGCGATGCGCGAAGGCGGTTTTGCGTCGATCGGTTGGGATGAGCTCGGTGACCTTTCTACGTTGGCCAACGGTCAGGAGGGCATCGACGCCATCAAGCTGCGCATGGCCGAGCGTTATGGTGGCGATCCCAGTGCGGTGGGAAGACAGGCTCGTCAGATATATCGCTTCGTCAAGGAAGCCTCGCCCCAGGACGTCATCTTGGCGGGTGACGGAGCAGCAATTCTCGGCGTCGGAAAGGTTACCGGTGACTACTACCACGCTCCGGGTGATGAGTTCCCACACCGGCGGCCGGTCAAATGGCTCGATGTCGGCGAGTGGAACCTGCCGAATTCCGAGGGACTGCAAACGGCTTTTCACAGGTTAGGCAAGGATACCGCCAACCTCGTCGCGATCGAACGTCGGATGCATGAAGGCACCGCGCCGCCGCCACCTGGACTCGTCGTGCCCCCAGTAGGAAAGTTGGTTATCCCTTCGTTGACTGAACCCATTCCCGCTAGAATCCAAGCGATTTTGGAGCGCAAGGGCCAAGTCATTCTTTATGGACCGCCCGGCACCGGGAAGACCTATTGGGCTGAACGTACCGCCCGTGAACTTGCGGCCTTGGGCAACTTCGGCGTGCCCTTCGATCGACTCAATTCCGAGCAGCAACGTGAGATCCTCGGCACAAAAAGCGAGACCGGCGCCCTGTTGCGCTTTTGTTGTTTTCATCCAGCCTATGGCTACGAAGACTTCCTCGAAGGTTATCGTCCCCAACAGGCGAACGGCGAGTTGGTATTCGAACTGCGGCCGGGCATCTTTCGTCGTTTGTGTCGAGACGCCGCCGCCGGGCCAAACCGTCGTTTCTACCTGATTATCGACGAGATCAATCGTGGTGACGTTCCCCGCATCTTCGGCGAGCTGTTGACTGTGCTCGAAAAGGATAAACGCGGCAAGTCCATAATCCTGCCGTTGACCGGAGAACTTTTTCACGTGCCCTCAAACGTATTCTTGATCGGCACCATGAACACGGCGGACCGCTCGATCGCCCTGCTCGATACCGCGTTGCGCAGGAGATTCGGTTTCATTGAGATCATGCCCGACAGCTCGGTTCTCGGCGCGGCCGTGGTGGGCGGGATACCGCTGGCTGCGTGGCTCGACGCGCTCAATGAACGGATTTGCGAGCACATTGGGCGCGATGCACGCAATCTGCAGGTCGGCCACTCGTACCTCTTGGAAGCCGGACGCTCAATCTCCGACTTCGCGACCTTTGCGAGGGTGCTCCGGGAGGACATCATTCCATTACTCGAAGAATATTGTTACGAGGATCATGAGAGTCTGGCCCGAATCTTAGGGCCGGGCTTGATCGACGTCAATCGCCAACGAATTCGCGACGAGTTGTTCGATTCTCCCGGCGATGGGTTGCGAGACGCGTTGTTGGGCCCGTGCCCTGATCTCGCGACCACGGCGGCGGTGGTTACCGCGTTGGCTGCGGCGGATGACGGGGTTGATGAAACCGACGCGGATGCCGGCGGCGGGCCCTGACGATGGCGCAACTCAATGTCGAGATCTCCGAGTGGCAAGAGCTACAGCCCAACGCGGGTTCGCTGCTTAGGGGAGTTTTTCTCGTACCCGATCCCATGGTTCGACGACAGGCCGAGACTCTCGCGGATCGCGGCCTGCTGGAAGTGCGCGAATGGCGCGAGGGGATCGCTATACAGGCCTCGTCGTTTGTCGGCCGCATCATGTTGGGCGACTTGCAGATCACCATCCATCCAAAGTTGGCGGGCATTCCATTGTTGCACTTGTTGCGCTACGCCTACGGCCTGCGAAGTCTCGATCGATCGGATGTTGTGGAGTTTGCGACGGCTTGCAATACGTTCCAGGATTTCATTGTGCTCCAATTGGTGATCGAGGCCCGCGAGATATTGTCGCGTGGCGTGGCGCGTGAATACCAGCGCGTCGATGAATGGTTGGCGGAGCCTCGCGGCGCCATCGACGTGCAGCGCGTCGCGGTTCAAGGACGTTTAAGAACGGCCAGACTTCCCTGTAAACACCATCCCCGGCTTGAAGACTGTCTGCCGAACCAATTGTTGGTGGCGGCGCTGCAACTGGGGGCGCGGGTTGCGGGCGACGTTGCTCTTCGATCGGAATCTCGCCGTGTGGCTTCGCGCCTTGAAGGAATCGTATCGCGGCTGGAGCTCGATGACCACGTCTTCCGCCGATGGCGACGTGAACGAACCAGGTTGCACGCCGTCTACGATCCTGCCGTGACCCTAGCGCGTTTGCTCGTCGAATCGACGGGTATCACGCTCGACGCCGGCCCTCGTCAATTGCCGCTGCCGGGCTTCCTATTCGACATGAACCGCTTCTTCCAGGCCCTCCTGTCGCGTTTCTTGAGCGAGAACCTGCACGGTTACCGGCTTCGCGACGAGCAGCAACTGCATGGATGCTCGCATATCTACGCGGGCACAACCCGCGAGGGCGGCGTAATCCCACTCCGCGGCCCGACTTCGCCGTCGTCCGGGAGTCGAAAGTCGTTCGCCTGGTAGACGCAAAGTACCGCGACCTCTGGGAGCTTCCTCTGCCGCGCGAGATGCTGTACCAACTCGCCGTGTACGCCCTTAGTCAGCCCTCCGGCGCCGAGGCGATCATGCTTTATCCAACGATTGGCGGACACGCCGTGGAATCGAGAATCGGCGTCTTCGATGCGGCAACGGGTGGGCAACGCGCGCAAATTGTTCAACGTCCCGTCGATCTTCTCAAGCTACAGGAGCTGGTTTCAGCGCGATCCAGTGCGACAAGCCAACGAGCAAGGAACGCCTACGCCGAGTCGCTGGTCTTTGGCAATGCGGCGTCGAGGTCGTGAATTGAGTCAGGGAAGCGGTCATTTCGGGCGTAGGCCGGGGGTGCGAAGCGATACCTAGAGGGCCCGCGTCGAGGAGCACGACTTCAGGCATCAAATAGCCTCCGCCCACCAACGCGCGCCCGCTCCCGGTCGAGGGCCTTCTTGAGTTTCGGCCACGTTTCTTCGTCGTAGCCTGACTCGTCCGTCAGCCAGCCTCGCAGCACGGCAGCGAGCCGCTTCGCCTTGGGCGACTGCGGTGCCATCTGGTCCAAGGCAACGAGCGTTTGAGCGATCGAGTCGTTTGGCTTGGCCTCGGGTTTTGCGCGCCGGCGCGCCTGAACAGGTTTTCGGCTGGTTGGTTCTCGGCGAATCATGGGGCACTCCGGTAATGCGTGGCTGCTACTACGTGACTAAGGGCGGAACACTTCGGAACCGGGGAGGGCGCTGGCGCGATACCATCCACGTCATCCGCTGTCGCCGGATGACCGGAGACCGCGTGAAGAATTAAGGCAGGTTGAAAACCTGCCCCACGGGCAATTATCATTTAGAACCCCGACGAACGTGAGCCAAACTGATATGAGACGCGAGCTATGCCGATTCCAGATCTGGACGAGGACGGATTCCTCCCCGAGGGACTCCACGCCTGCTCGATGGATGAGATTCGCGAGCGCTTCGGCACATTCCAGGGCAGCGATCGCCGGCAAGCTCTCTACAAGCGGCTCGATGAGTACGTTCGCGAGGCATGGTCGACCGGACTTCTCGAATCGGTTATCGTCAACGGGAGCTTCACCACGGCGAAGGAGGACCCGAACGACATCGATCTTGTTCTTGTGCTGCGAGCGGACCACGATTTCTCCTTTCAACTCCGCCCGTTCGAGTACAACGTCCTTTCAAGGCGGCAGGTCCGAAAACGGTTCCAATTTGACATTCTGGTCGCTCGCCGTGACTCCGTGGAGTATGATGAATACGTGGAATTCTTTCAGCAGGTGCGGGGGTTACCCTACCGACGCAAAGGCGTCCTGAAGGTGTCGGGATGATCGAGAACGACGCACAACTTGACCAGGCTATCGAACAACTGGGACGGATGTACCGCGCAATGGCCGCCTTGCGGCGCGACGTGCTCCTTGCGAGTCCAAGCCGGTTCTCCCTCTTGGCCGAGGGACCTCTGGACGAGATCGAACGACTCGAAGTCGAGATCAATTCCTATACCGGCGCGACCCTCGCCAGGGAACAGCGGGCGGCATCGTTCCGGTCGTGATGGGCACCGACCACGGCAGGCGCGACGCGTGGCGGAATTCGTAAGAATTCCGACCCGTGTGGTGCAGTTCGGAACTCTAACGAGTTCCGCTACGAAACCTGCCCCACGTTCCGGGTGCATTGGCAACCTGACAGAACGCGCGCCGTTTGCTACGATGGGACCGCTTGGGCGGCCGCGGTTACGTTGTCCTGCCCGATTTCCGCTACTTGAACTGGAGGTATCATCCCATGGCTAGAACTCCCAGCACGATGCTTCCCCTGGGTACGGCGGCGCCCGACTTTCAACTGCGCGACGCGGTGTCGCAGAAACAAGTGGCGCTGGCCGACTTTGCCGGCAAGCCGGCCTTGCTGGTGATCTTCATGTGCAACCATTGCCCGTTCGTCAAGCACGTCGCCGCCGGCCTGGCGGCGCTGGCCAAGGACTACCAGCCGCGGGGAGTGGCCGTGGTGGGAATCAACGCCAACGACGTCGTCGCCCACCCCGACGACGCTCCCGACAAGATGCGCGACGAGGCCCGGGCGCGAGATTACACGTTTCCCTATCTCCACGACGAGAGCCAGGCCGTCGCCAAGGCGTACCACGCCGCCTGCACGCCCGACTTCTTCCTCTTCGACGGCAAACGGAAGCTTGTTTATCGCGGGCAGCTCGACTCCAGCCGCCCCGACAACGGCATCCCGGTGACGGGCCGCGACCTGCGCGCCGCGCTCGACGCCGTGCTCGCGGGCCAAAGCGTGCCGGCCGAGCAGAAGCCGAGCATCGGCTGCAATATCAAGTGGCGCGCTGGGAACGAGCCGGAATACTACGGGCACGTGGGCGCGTGATGCCAAGAGCGTCACGGAAAGGCCAAAGACGAGCCACGGATCGAACACGGATGTTGCGGCGAAGTGCCGACCAATGGTGGGCCGTCGCTCGCCTAAGGCGAGCTTGTCCCACCCTACATGTCTCTGTTTGGTCGCGGCCGAGCGAAGCGAAGCGGCGTTACGCCAGTAGCGCGTCGATCGGCCGCCCTTTGCCGTCTTTAGTCACGTGGAACGGCCGGCCCTCGGTGACGTAGGCCGTGTCGGGAGGAATGCCCAACGCGTGGTAGATCGTGGCGTGAACGTCGGTAAGTGAAACCGGTTTTTCCACCGCGACCATCGGGTGCGCGTCGGCCGTGCGGCCGTAGACCAGCCCTCGCTGGAAACCGCCGCCGAAAAAGAGCAGGCTGTTGGCGCTGGAAAAATGGCCGTGGAAGCCGTACATCTTTTCGCTCTCGATCACCAGGTCGTTCCCCGTCTGCCGTTCGGCAAAACCGATCGGCTCGATACCCGCCTTGGGCTGGTTGGCGATCGTGCGGCCGAACTCGGTGGCCACCACCACCAGCGTTCGCTCGAGCAGGCCGCGGTCGTCGAGATCGCGGACCAACTGTGCGATCGGGCCGTCGATCTGCTTCTTCAGCTCGGCCAGACGCGAGGCGCCGTCCTCGTGCGTGTCGAAGCCTTTGAAGGGCCCGTACTGGTACTCGACCTGCACGAACCGCGCCCCGCGCTCGACCAGACGGCGCGCCAACAGCAAGCCCTGCCCGAACCGGGCGCCGAAGAAGTACTTTGGGTCGAGCAGATCCTCAGCAGCGATGCGCGGCTGGTAGGCGGCCAGCGTGGCGCGTTTTTCGTCCTTGGCGTAGGCGAAGGCCCGTTTGATGGGCGAGTCCATCATCGCCCGCGCCTGTTCCATGATCCGCAGGTAGTCGGCCGCTTTCTCCGAGGCTTGCAGCTCCTTGGAAGCCAGCTTGCTCGCGTCTTGGAGGTACTTCAGCCGGCGATCGATCCGCTCGTGGGTCAAACCGGCGGCGGCGCTCAGCGTGGCCATCCCCTGGGTCGGGTCGGGCACCATGAATGGGGCGTGCCGCACGCCGTAGAAGCCCGGACCGATGTACTCGCTGATGAATTGCTTCTCGGTGTCGCTGGTGTCGACGTCGCGGCCGATGTAGATGTAAGGGGGCACGTTGGCGTCGAGGGGGCCAAGCGTGCGGGCAATCGCGGCGCCGAGACTGGGCGCCTTGACGCCCACCGGAAACAGGTAGCCCGTCATCATGTAGTACTGGGCC
>DATLQY010000838.1:0-6577 GCA_035534975.1 Pirellulales bacterium | reverse complement strand
CGACGCCCCGGTAAGCAACCTGTTTTTGTGGGGCCGTAAGGAAGACCTGGCCTTCGAGCAGCCCGTCGGCGACGACCCGCGGCAACGTCACCATGTCCGGTTCTGGATATCGGAGAAGGTCGATCCCGACGGACGGCCCGTTTGGGTAGGCGCCGCGATTTACGACAAGAAGGTCGGGCTGAGCCACACGACAGGGCAGGTCACCCACCACACCGCGCCCGACATCGATACCGAGCGCGATTACCTTTTCAGCGATTTCGAGAATACTGGCGACCTGTCGGAAAACTACATCCATGATGGTTTTCACACGACTCTTTCCGGGCGGAACGGCGGCGGCGATCCCTGGCACACCGACGGACGACTGTTCGTTGGTGTGATCGCGCCCTAAGATCCAAGTAGTTTGTCGGAGCAAAGCGACATTGGTGGTTCGGGAGAACCGCTGTGTGGGTGCCCTCCCAAGGCGAGCTTGTCGCTCGGCGATACGTTTCGTCACGGAGAGGGTAGCTGCCGGACCTCGTCGAGCATGTGGTCGGACGTCCGTTCCAGGTCAAACTGCGGCTCCCAGTCCCAGTCAGTACGGGCGCGTGAATCGTCGATGGCGCCGGGCCAGCTAGCCAGCAGGTCGGCGACGGCGGAGTCCGGCTCGAATTGCAGGTCGGCATTCGGAAGACGCCGAACGACGGCATCGGCAAGTTCGCGCGGGGTGGCCGTCATGCCGTGGATGTTGTAGACCCGCTGAGTAAGCCGCTCGTCGCTTGCCAGAAGAAGCGACGCCATTGCCCGGACAGCGTCCCTATAATAGATCAATGCCAGGCGGGTCTCGGGCCGCACTCGAAACGTGAACCGTCCGTGACGCGCGGCCTCGACGAAAACTTGCGAGGCGAAGGCGCTGGCGGCGCCCGGTGGGGCGAATGGAGAGATGATGATCGGCAGTCGCAGGCAGCGGAAATCGACGCCGTGGCGGTGGTGGTAATACACCCCCAATCGTTCGCAGGCGACTTTCGTCACGCCGTACAAACCATCCGGCCATTGGGGCGCGTCATCGGTGAGCGGATCGGGCAGGTTTCCGCCGAAGGCGGCCACCGTGCTGGCGAACAGGAATGTCCGCGCGCCGTGCCGCAGGGCAGTCTCCAGCATGAGAAACGTCCCTGTGGCATTCACGTGCCAGCCGCGCGCGCGATCGCGTTCGGAACTGCCGGAGAGCAGTGATGCCAGATGGACAACCGCGTCAGGACGGTATTCGGCAAAGAGAGCCTCCAGGCGTGCCGCATCGGTCAGATCGCCGATTTGGAACTCGGCCGGGGCCGACAGACGGTCAATCGGCTTTTGATCGAACAGCACGAGACGGTCAAACCGTCCGGCAAGCAACGGACACACGCCACGGGCCAGATTGCCCGCGCCACCGGTGATCAGACAGGTGCTCATGGCCACCCCAATAAAGGATGAAGGATGAAGGATGAAGGAAAACGCCTCAGATCGCAAGCCGACAAAGGCCAAATGCGTAGCGGAATTCGTGAGAATTCCGAACGTTTGGGTGCGAACGTTCATTCGTGCCGCAGCGCGGCGACGGGATCGGTCTTCGCCGCGCGCCGTGCCGGGTAAACGGTGGCAAGCGTCGTCACGACTACGGAAAACAGCACCACCGTCAGCGCGAGCCACGGCGGGAACAGGAAGACGGTTTCCCTCAGCTCGATTTTCATATCGCGTGAAACCATCGACCGCACCCAGGCATCTCCTGGGAACGAGGCCACCCAGGCCAACAGCACTCCCAGTGCGCCCCCGGCAAGTCCGATCAACACCCCCTCGACGAGAAAGATGGTCAAAACGTGCGCATCGGCAGCGCCGACCGCCTTCATGACGCCAATCTCGCGGGTCCGTTCGAGAACGCTCATCAGCATGGTGTTGGCAATCCCCAACGCCGCCACCATCAGGGCCACGGCCGCGATGCAGGTCATACCGCCGAAAACCAGCAGCCACATCAGCCGCTCGCGCTTGATGATCTCCAACGCCGACTGTCCCGACAGGCCAAGGTCGGTGACCTGCTTGAAGACTTGCTCGACGTTCTCCTCGCGGTTTACGAACAAGACTGCGCTCGAGGCGCCGCGCTCGCGTTGCGACGGTGTTCGGAAGAAGAGATCCGCCGCGGTCTGGTACGGCAAAACGATGCTGCCATCGGATCCCCCCAGCGATTCCCACCAGCGCCGCTCCTTCTCCTCGAATTCGCTCGCCGCGCGGATGACACCCACAATCGCCAACTCAAGTTCGTACTCTTCCGCGGCGGGAGGCGGCGCGTCCTCGGCGGCCCGCCGTAAAAGCTCAATCTCCTCGGCGGGCAAATCGAGCTTCTCGAGCAGTGCCGGGAGCCGCGCGTTGATCTTGGCGAGTGCGCCGGTCTCTTCCAGGCTTGGCACGGTGCCGTCCGGTTTGATCAGGTACACGCGGACCCCAGGTCCATATTGCGCGCGACGAATCTCGATGCGAATTGTCCGGCCCAGGACGCTCTCGACCGCGTCTTCGTCGATGACGCCCAACCGGTATAGGAGGAATTCATGGACTACGGCCGCCTGTTCGGCGGGACCCTCGAAAAAGCCGCCGGCGACCAGCCGTTTCGCGTAGGCCACATCGCGCGGACGGGCCGATTCGATGTGAATGGGCAAGTCCCGGCCGTCGAAGACGACGAACCCGTTCTGCGAAACGTCCGGCTCGACGCTCTCGACGTGCTTCAACTGCGCCAATTTGCGAAGCGTTTCGGGGGTGAGTAGAGCGGCGGGCTTGTCACCCCCGAGCGAGTTTTGGTAGTTCGCAAGCGCCCGGCGAATCCGTGTGCGTCTGGCCTCGGACATTTTTCCTTCGACAACAACATTTTTCGCAGGCACCGTCGACGCCGGCCGACTCCAGTTCGACTGTACATTGATCCGCCGCAAGACATCGCTGCGATGCGCTTCACGCTCGATCGTTTCCTGGACGCCTTGGTGAATCGACAAGCTGGCGGCCAGCACAAACGAACCGAAGACCACCCCCAGCGTCGTCAGCGCAGTCCGCGACTTCTGCTGCCACATTGCCACGACGGGCAGCCCCAGCACATCGGTCATACGCACGGCGCTGTTCTCCGCTCCGATCAACGTTCAGTCCGGATCCATCAATCGTCCGTCTTTCAAGCGCACCACGCGCTCGGTGCATTGCCCGGCCAATTCTTCGTCGTGCGTCACCAGAACCAGCGTGGCCCCGTGGTCGCGGACATGGTTCAAGATCAGGGCGGCCACTTCGTGCGCCGTCGCGCTGTCGAGGTTGCCGGTCGGCTCGTCGGCGAGCACGACCTCCGGACGGTTGACGAGCGCGCGAGCGACGGCCACACGCTGGTTTTCGCCCCCACTCAACTGCGCCGGTCGGTGGTCGAGCCGCGCGGCGAGGCCGACGGCTTCAAGCGCTCGCCGTGCTTCGCCGCGCCGCTCGCGCGGCGGCAGGCCGGCGAAGACCATCGGCAACTCGACGTTCTCGAGCGCGGTGCGAGAGAGAACCAGATTGAACGACTGAAAAATCATGCCGACGGACCGGGAACGGAAGCTGGCCAGTTCGCGGCCGGACAGATGTTCGAGGTCGCGTCCGGCGACCGTCAGCCCTCCCGCCGTCGGCCGGTCGAGCCCGCCGATCATGTTCAAGAGCGTCGACTTACCTGACCCCGATTTGCCGAGGAGCGCCACGCGCTGGCCCCGCTCGACATCCAGCGTTACTTCGCGCAAGGCGTACACCGGCGCGGCGGTCGCGCCGTAGCGCTTGGTCAAGCTCGTGGTTCGGATGGCAAACTCGGTGGTCGAAGACATCGCTCTATCCGGCGCCCGTCGCACCATCCTTCAGGGTAAATTGAAAGAGTCGCTCACGGATAACTCCTCGCCACACGGAAACCGAAGAAGTGAATGTACCGGTAAATTGGGTCGAGTCCAAAGCGATTGCCGGAGCGCGCGTAGTGCGGATTGATGTTGAACGCGCCGCCCCGCAGCACACGAAGGGTGCCGGCAGACGCACCCGGCGGATCGGTGGCGGCTCTGGCGGCGTATTCGCCATACCAATCCCAGCAGAACTCACCAACATTGCCGTACAGATCGTATAGCCCGAAGGGGTTCGCGGGCAATAGCCCTACCGGATGTGTTGCGCTGGCGCCGATCCAGGCATGCCGGCCCAAATTCGTCTCGTCGTCGCCGAAGGACCACCGAGTGGTGGTTCCCGCACGGCAGGCGTGCTCCCATTCGGCCTCCGTGGGTAAGCGATAGCCGGTTCCTCCCAGAATCTTGACGGTCCCCTCGTAATGAACATAGTACGGTGGCAGTTGCTCCTTCTCACTTAGTTTGTTGCAGAACCAGACGGCGCCATTGGAGCAACTCGTCCTCTCAACCGGGTGCCGGCTGGTATCCAGGCCCTGCACCGCGTCCTTGAACACCCCGGTGGGTGAAAAGTGCGAGGGATTGTCGCCCATCACTTCCAGATGTTGCTGCTGCGTCACTTCGCACGTGCCCAGATAAAACGCTTTTGTCAGTTTCACACGGTGCTGCGGGCCTTCGCCACGGAACACACTTTGCGCGTTTTGATCGGTGGTCGATTGGACCAGTGCGTCGATCTCCTCCTGCGGGCTGCCCATCGTGAACTCACCCGGCGGGATCAAACGCAGTTTCATTCCCACCGAGTTTTCGATTTCGACCTTCGTGCCCAGGTGTTTCGCCCAGGCTTCTTGATGGGCCAGGGCCTGCTTGGCGTTGAAGGGAGCGATTGCCAATGGCGGCGGGGTGGCACCTGTAGTCGGCGCACTTGTAGCCTTTTCGGTATTCTTCTCGACGGCAACACGGGCCAGGCGCAGGCCGATATTGTTGGCCTGGCTCGCGGCGAAACGGGTCGCCGCCCGACAGTACACGGGGGAAGAGTATTTGCTGCCGCCCCGGACCACCCGCGCCTCGTCGTCGCACCACTGATGCACGTTGCCGTGCATGTCGTGCAAACCCAGCCGATTCGGCTTGTACAAGCCAGCCTGGCAGGTGCGACCGTTATCGGGCTTTCCAAAGTTGGCCTGGTCCGGCAGCAACTGGTTCGTCGGCTTTTCGAAATAAAAATCGAAGGCGCTATCGAAACGGTCGGCAAGCGGACCACCCCGACAGGCGTACTCCCATTCGGCTTCCCTCGGTAACCGGTACACCCAGCCGCTTTCTTGCACCTGCTCGTTCAGCCGGCTGACGAACTCCTTGCAATCCTCCCACGACACCATTTCCACGGGGAACCGTTTCAGCTCCACGTCGGGAACATCCTTCACGGCCTCTTTGCCGCCGCCGGTACGGGAGTAGTGGCTGGGATTCTTCTGCATCACCTTCTGCCATTCTTCCTGCGTAACCGTGTACTTGCCCAGGTAGAAGTCATGCGCGATCTCCACATCCTCGTCGCCAATCTTGCCGCCTCCGCCACCCAGCCACGACTTGCCCTTAGGGACCAGGACGAATTCCATACCGAGGATGTTTTCGAACGTCGGTGGCAGGGTGGGACTCGGGGCCGGTTCCGGCGGTGTCCGCTTCTGCAGCGTGACTGTGACAGGGGCATTTTTCCCGCGAGTGATAGTCAGCTTTTTCGTGTACGTTTCATAACCCTTGCCGCGAACCTTCAATTCGTGCTCACCGACTTCCAGCGAGAGCGGGTCGTCGAGCCCGCCGATATCGACCTTGTTCCCGTCGACCGCGACGCTCACCTTCGCCTTGGGGTCGCTCAATTCGATCTCGATCGTGCCGTGCGGGGTTCGTACCAAAAAGGCAATGCCCAAGAACAGCAATGCCGAGGCGCCTGCGACCGCGAGGCGTTGCTGCCACGGCGGAAGCGTCGACCACCAGCCACGCCGCCGGCTCGCGGCACGCCTCTCGACGCTGGTGTCAATCGCCATCGCGGAAACGTGTTCGGGTACGGGGACCGGCACGGGAGCGGGCAGCGGCGTGACGACAGGCAAGGGGCGATGCTGCAATACCTCAGAACTCCCCGGTGACGGCGGCACCCGCATGGCGAGCGGGGGGCGTAAGCCCCCCGGTGATGGCGATATCGGCGGAACGCCCGGCGACGACGGCGCAACGTCGGCCGTCGCGCCCTTCTGGCCGGGCTTGAAGAACGGCGCCAGCGCGCGGGCCACCTCGGCCGGCGTCTGGTAGCGCTTCGAACGACCCTTGGCCATCATCTTGGCCACCACTGCGGCCAACTCGACGGGCACGTCAGGCCGCACCAGGTTCAGCGACCGCGGCGCGCGCTTCTGGTGCGCTTCGAGAATCGCGTAAAGACTCGACTCCTGAAACGGCGGCCCGCCCGAAAGCAAATGGTACAGCGTGCAGCCGAGGCTGTAGATGTCGGCCCGGATGTCGGCATTCTGGGCCGCGAGCGTCTGCTCCGGCGCCACGTAGTCGGGCGTGCCGAGGATTTGCCCGCTCTTGGTCAAGCCGGCCTCGGCCCCCTTTTCGCTCGTGGCCTTCGACAAGCCGAAATCGAGGATCTTGACGATGTGTTTCTTGCCCTCAACGGCCAGCATCAGGTTGTTGGGCTTGATGTCGCGGTGGACCATGCC
>DATLQY010000837.1:0-3730 GCA_035534975.1 Pirellulales bacterium | reverse complement strand
CGGTCCGACACGTAGAACGCATCGGGAAAAACGCGACAGAAGCGTTCGCGGTCCGCCTCGACTTGTTCGTTCGCCTGCTCGGACGGATCGCCCGTGTAGCGCATCCGCCCGGCGGCGAGTTGGCGGTTTCTCCACAGAACCAAGGGCTGGCTGCCGCTGGAAATGCCTGCGACCTGGCCCTTGTCCACGCGGGTTTCGAATTGCTTGCGGGCCTCGACGACGAAATCGCGCATTCGCTGGCAACCCCCTTGAGCGTCGCGCTGCTTTTCGAGGTCGGAGGGCAAATCCCGCCAATGGGTTCGCAAGGCGAGTAGAACGGAATCCATTCCCTTGGTCACGTTGGGACCTCGGTCCTGCTCGCCATCCTCCAGCACCGACCAGATCGTCGCGAGGTACTTGGCGCTGAGACCGGTTTGGGCGGCGAAATCGGCGAGCGACGCATCCGGCTTGCCGAGCGCAGCGCGGTGCCGGAAGCGCCAGGCGGCCAGGAAATAGTCGGCGTAATCGATCGTATGCCGGCGGTAGAAGTCGATGATCCGTCCCACGCAATACTTGTCGCGGTCGGTATCGGCCACCATCGGGTGTGGCGCGAAGACGAAGCCTTGCGGCTTCAACACCAGGTGATCGGCCACCCGCCGCGCCGCCGCGAGGTATTTTTTCAGCAGGGCCGACGACATCGTCAACGATTCGCCCGAGTTGTCGAAGCCGGCTTCGTTGGCCGGATCGACGGGGAATTCCCGCGTCGGGCGGATGTCGACGTTCGTGAGGTCGCGAACCGTGTAGTCGAACTCGGCGTTGCTCAACCGGCGCGCCAGCACACGCCCCGGGTCGCCGGCATTCCGCCGCGATTGGTCTTCGCGCAACGCTTGAATCCAATCGACGACGGCCCGCCGCTCGTGGGCCGTCGGCAGTTGCGGCGCTTCTTCAGGAGGCATCTCCTCGGCTGCGAGCCTCTCGAGCACCAATTCGCTGGCGCGCTCGTTCTTCACGACGGCCGCGGCCGACGAAAAACCGCTCAGGTCGAGCCTGGCCTCTTGCTTCTCGGCGCCGTGGCAAGCGAGGCAGTAGCTTTGCAGAAAGGGCCGTACGACATCCGCGAAGCCGCGGTCCAACTCCAGCGCGGCCTGTTCGGTGGCGGCCTGTTCGGTGGTGGCCTGTTCGGTGGCGGCCGCCGTGGCGGCGACCGTCACGATGATCAGAACGACGGCGGCGAGCGTCGATGGCGGCGGCACTTGGCGGGAATTCAATTCAGGAGGGCCTCATTCGAACAGCGGATTCAATGATTATACGTTCATGCGGCCGACAATGAGACATTTTGTCACGTGAAAGTGGTGGCTGGTGGCAGAGCGTAAGCGATGCCCCGGCTCGTGGGGCGGGTTTCCAACCTGCCATACACCTCGCTATGGCTGGCTCGAAACCTGCCCCACGGTGCGTCACGCATCGAGGCCGAGTTGCTCAAGCGAGGCTGCCGACAACAGCGCGCGTCCCAACTCGGTCAGCCTTTCGGCCGGCCAATTCGCCAAGCGCGCTTGGGCCACCGCCGACAAGGGACCGAAGCGGGTTTCGAGTTGCGCGCGCAGCAACTCGCGCTGCCCCTGTTGTTCCGCATGATCCAACAAACTGATTTCCATGTTTCGCACTCCTGGATCCGGATGGTTCCTCAGCATCGCGCTGAGTTGTCCTCGCTGATCGTCGTCCAGCGGCAGATAGGCGCTGACGCATTCGCACAACAACGTCTTGCGGTAGGCGTTTTCGGGGCAGTGCACCAACCGCTCCAGCGCCTCGCCCGCCAACGCTATTCTCCGCTCTTTGCTCACTCGCATCAAGGCCGCCAGGGCGACCCCCAGCCAATTATCTTGCCGCAGATATTCTTCCCCGTCCAGCGCCGGCAACCCGACGTACGGGTAGTTGAAACGCACGAGTTGGTGCTCCCAGAAGTACTCCTCGTAAGCGTCCCAGCCGATTCCGTCGAGGCCGACGCGCAGGTAGAGCCCGATCGGCAGGACGGGCAAGTCGTGCCGGCGACGTAATGGCTCGTAGTACTCGAACATTCGCCGCCGGAGAGGCGCGACCTTGTCGGCGGCTTCCACCTCGACGTGGACCAGCGCCAGCCAGCTTTCCGCCGACCGGCCGTCGGGGCCTGGCACTGCTTGAAGCGTGGGCAACTTGGCGACCACGTCCACGAAACGACTCTCGCCCCGCAGCGCGTCGCTGAGGATCTCCTTGTCCAGCCATTCAATCTCGCCGAATTCGAAGCGGGTGGCCCAGGTCGGGAAAAACAGCCAAAAGAACTCGGCGAAGAACTCTTGCAGTAGTCGCTTGAACCGCGGATCATGCACCGCAATACTCCCATGGAAAACGAAAAGCCGATGGCGCATCGTTTGAGCCAGTTTGCCGCCCTCGCAAGGCTGCGTCAACCGGCGAGGTCGGCGCCGCCGCGCGAACGCCCTCAACCGGCTCAATGGCAGGCAAGTGCCACCGCAACTCAGGCTTTCTTTCCGTCGTCGGTTTTAATTCAGGACGGCCTGGCGCAACGAAGAGAACGCGCTTTCTGAAGAATTACCCGATGTTCGACGATGGAACCTTCCACGTCAGGTTTCCAATGCGTTTTCGTAAGGGTAGGAGCGCATTCCCCTGGTATCCCCGCGCAACCGATGCCAACAGGGGAAAACTCTGGCAAAGAGCCGTATCGTGTGATGTCGATGTCCTGCTTCCATCGCACTCACTCAAGGAAATCGAGGACAAGATGCGGCTGCGAAGGCAGCACGGTGGTAGCGGCAACTCTGAAAGCGATGTGCGATTCGATTGTGCTCCAAATGGCTGATTTTACGAGCTTCGAGGCGACCTTTACCGTTGGTTGGACACCAAAGGACATATCGCACCCCTCACAAGTAGGTATCATGTCCCCGACAACAGTATATGCTGAACTCTCCGGCAATCGCAAACTTCAACCGTGGTGGAACAAAGGTGACGCCCCATGCCCGTGACCCTACAGTGCCCTAATTGCCAAAAACCCCTTGCAGTTCCAAGCAAGAAGGTTGGATCAACCGTTGCCTGCCCTGCGTGCGCAACGCATTTTTTTGCTGCCTGGCCGCCGCAACCACCATCGAGCACCGCCACGAACCACGGGGTGATCCGTCCTGCGCCACCAGGGGGTGGCGCGTCACCAGTTTGGGCGGCTGCCGTTCCACCGGTCAAGGTGTCAACCGCTGCTGTTCCACCGACGATGCATCTGGCTCCGGTTCAGCCGACGACACCGCCGCCAACATTGCCTCCCCCATTTGTTCCACCGCCCTTGCCCGTCGAGGCGACCGTATTGCCTGATTGGTTCAGTTCTCGTGACGGCCAGCAGGTAGGCCCGATTTCGAGCGATCAACTTAAGGCGCTCGCTGCCAGCGGTCAGCTTCGGCCATCTGACTTGGTTTGGAATGAAGGGACGGCAAACTAGGTCGAGGCTTCCAAAGCGAAAGGTTTGTTCCCGGATTTTCCGCCGAGTCCGCCTCCTGTACCGCTTGTCACGACCGTCACGTCGGCTGGTCACGTGAAAAGGAAGAGCAAGAGCGGGATGTTTTACTGCCTGCTTCTAGGGGTGCTACGTCTCATTTTGTGTGACCGGAATAAGCGGCAATTGTGCAGATCTTTTTGGCCGCCCATGCCTCGCCGGTAGCCCGCCCATACCCCGCCGAAGCGCATAATTCTGGAACCCCGCCCTTTTCCGCGGGACCGGTCG
>DATLQY010000836.1:0-3439 GCA_035534975.1 Pirellulales bacterium | reverse complement strand
GCGCGAACTGAGGGCGCTCAGCGAACAGGACGGCCCGGCGTTCAAGCTCACCGACGATCCGCGCGTGACGCGACTGGGGAGGTTCTTGCGCGCGACGAGCATCGACGAGCTGCCGCAGTTTTGGAACGTCCTCCTGGGCGAAATGTCGCTGGTCGGGCCGCGGCCGTTGCCGTGCGCGGAATCGGATGCCTGCGAATCGTGGCAACATCGTCGCTTGGACGTGACCCCCGGGCTAACGTGCATTTGGCAAGTGCGCGGCCGCTCGCGGGTTTCGTTCGCCGAATGGGTGCGAATGGACCTGGAATACGTTCGATCGGTGTCCCCCGCCACCGACCTCAAGATCTTGTTTCAGACGGTGCCCGCCGTGCTGTTGCGAAAAGGCGCGAAGTGAAAGGCCGGGACCACCTTGACGTTTACCAGTGAATCGGCGCCGTGTGAGGATTTGCCGCCGGATGTCCCAACCACTGCGAATTCGCGCTTAGACCCGCACGAACACATGCCTGCAACGCACGCAATACCCCGCGAATTGGACACCGACTTCGGTGGCCTGACCGCGGCGCGCCGCCCTTGGTGGAACCGCCTGCGTTGCGTCGCGGGCTCGACGGCGCAGCAAGGCGGCCTGGCCCTGACCGACCAGTTCGTGGTCAGCGGATCCAGCTTCCTGACGACGGTGCTGATCGGCCGCAACTGCACCGAGAACGAGTTGGCGCTTTACGCCTTGGCCAACAGCGTGGTCATTCTTGGGACCAGCTTGCAATTGGCCATCGTTTCCGTTCCGTACTCGATTCACGGCACGCGCCTGCCTGACGAAGACCGCGCGGGTTACGCCGGCAGCACGCTGGCGCACCAGTTGGTGCTGTCGGGCCTGTTGGCCGCGGGCCTGGGCCTGGCGGCGGGCATGATCGCCTGGACCGGCGGCGCGGCCGCATCGGCGGCCACTGCCGCGATCCTGGCGGCGATTATCGTGCCCGTGTTGCTTAAGGAATACGTCCGCCGTATCGAAATGGCGCACCTCCGCGTGGCATCGGCCTGTCGGCTCGATGCCGCGGCGGCCGCGCTGCAAATCGGCGGGCTGCTGTTTCTGTCGTCGCAGGCGCTGCTTTCGGCACGCACTGCCTTCGCCTTGATCGGCCTGGCTTGCGGCGTGGCCGCGGCGCGAGGGCTTTGGTCGCGACGCGCGGGCTACGCGCTGCGTTTGGCCAACGTGGGCGACGACTTCCGACGCAGTTGGGCGCTGGGCAAATGGGTGCTGGCGGCCCAGGCGATCAATTCGGTGGTCGCCTCGATCGTGCCCTGGCTCTTGGCGTTGCTCCGCCCGACGACGGAGGAGACGGCCGTCTTTTCGGCGTGCCAGGGCGTGGCTTTGCTGGCCAACCCCTTCCTCTTGGGCATGAGCGGGTTCGTCGGTCCCAAAGCGGCGCATGCCTTCGCGGCCGGCGGTGTGCATGAGCTGCGGATGGTCGTGTCACGCATGGCATGGTTCATCGCGGCCGTCGCCGCCGTGTTCGTCGTCGTGATGCTGACCTTTGGCGAGCAATTGGTCGTGGCGCTCTACGGCAGTCAGTACGCCGGACGCGGCGCGACCGTCGGCGTGTTGGCAGCCAGCGTTTTCGTGTACGCGATCAGCCTGGCCCCGGATCTTGGCTTGTGGGCCATGGAACGCGCCGAGCTCAACGTCAGGCCCCGCTTGTTCGGATTGGCATTGACCCTCGTCGCGGGGTTGGTCCTGGTGCCGTGCTTCGGCGTGCTGGGCGGCGCGTGCGGTTTTCTGGCGGGTAACGCCGTTGCGTCGATCGCCATCATCGTCGTTTATTGGGCCACCGTCTCCGCGCGCGAACGGAGTCCCGCATGATACCGAGTTTTACGGTCGTCACACCCAGTTGGAACCAGCTCGAGTGGCTCAAGCTCTGCGCCGCCTCGGTCGCCGACCAGGCGGGTGTGGAAGTCGAACACATCGTGCAAGACGCGGGCTCGGGCGCCGAGCTCGAAGCTTGGGCCGCCTCACGGCCCGGCCTGCGGCTGTGCGTCGAGCCCGACGAGGGGATGTACGACGCGATCAACCGTGGCCTGCGCCGCGCGCAGGGTGACGTGTGCAGTTACCTCAATTGCGACGAGCAGTACCTGCCCGGCGCACTGTCCAAGGTGGGCGACTACTTCGCGAAACACCCCGAAGTCGAAGTCTTGTTCGGCGACGCGGTCGTGATCGACGCCGCGGGAAAGCCGACCTGTTACCGCCGGATGGTACTGCCGGGCCGATTTCACACCAGCCTTTCGCACCTGGCGGTTTTCACATGCTCGATCTTCTTTCGCCGATCGATCGTCGAACGGGGGTTGTTGTTCGACACCTCGTGGAAATGCATCGGCGACGCGGTTTGGGTCCACACGCTCCTTGAAAAAAACGTGAAGATGACAGTGCTCCCCGTGCCGTTGGCGGCCTTTACCGTCACCGGCGAGAACCTGAGCCAAAGCCCGAGGTTCCTGCAGGAGCTCGAGCGTTGGCGGACGCGGCGCGGCGCGCCGCCCCGCTGGTTGACACGTCCCGTGGTTTGGCACCACCGTCTGCGGCGGCTGCTGGCCGGCGGTTACGCCCGCCGCTCGCTGTCGCTTGAATTCTATTGGCGCGATTCGCTCGATCGCCGCAAGGAGGCGACGGTCCGCAAATTGGCCAACCGCTGGTCGAGCGTCGGCGCTTGGCCGGGCAACACCGAGTAAGTCGCTCGAAAACGCCATGAAAAAATCGACGTTTCAAAACCAGTCCCATCATCGCCGGATTTCGGTCTGGCTGGCCGCGCTGGGACTGTTGGCGATCTGTGTGGCTGCACGCGCCGATTGGCGAATATCGTACGGACTCGACCCAATCGAGGATCTTGACGATCTGCAGATCAACGTCAGCGATGGGACGCTTGGCCGTCGGCTGGCGTTCCTGTCGCTGGCCGCCGTGGGGTCGTGGATGCTGGCGCGTCCAGGCGCGTCGACGCTGCGCGTGCGTGGCACGCTGGCTGGCTGCCTGGTGGCGCTGACCGCCTGGTGCTTTGCAAGCGCGGCGTGGTCGATCGACCCTTCGTTGACGCTGCGAAGGTTGTTCACGTTGGGCGCGACCATCGTGTTCGCCGTCGCGCTGGCCAAGCACTTGTCGTCCCGCGACGCGTTGCGGTTGGCTTGCGCTTACGCGGGCTTGCAACTCGGACTTGATATCGCCGTCGCCGTCGCCCTGGGCAGTTTTCGTCCGTGGGAGTCGGGCTATCGCTTCGCGGGCCTGCTGCATCCCAACCACGAGGCGGTCAACTGCGCGTTGCTGTTCCTCAGCTCGATTGCCTTGGCCCGCGGCGCCCAGCAGCGCGGATCATCCATGGTTCCCGGAAAACAGGGGTGCGTGGCGTACCGTGCGCTGGCCGCGTTGGCTTTCGTAATGCTGTTCCTGACGAAATCGCGGACGGCT
>DATLQY010000835.1:0-4514 GCA_035534975.1 Pirellulales bacterium | reverse complement strand
CCACCCGCGACCAGGTAAACCCGCTCGACCTGCCGCCGCCGGTCGTCTCCCGCCTCGGCGCGGACACGCTCGGCGAACCGCTCGGACAACTCGCGAATAGTGCCGTCGTTCAACAAATGCAGCGCTTGCGGCGCAACGATCGACGTGGGCCGTTCGACACAGTTGGGGTTCATCAGCGGCAGGTCGAAGGCTTCGAGCAAGGTCGGAATCTGCTTGCGGTACTGCGCCACGTACGCGCTTCGCCGCCAACCGCCCGTATCCTGCTTGCCAACCGTCACCAGGCCGTCGGGGTGCGCCTGTACCGGATCGGGCGGCCCGAAGGGACGAACGACCAGCGAGCTCGAGACCAAGAGCAGCGAGTCGCGCAACGCCTCGGCGTCCAACCGCGCGAGCGGCATTCGCGACCAGAGGCGGTTGTCGGGGTCGAGCTTCGCGTGGACCTCCGTCACCGCCGATGACTGCCGGTAGGTATTCGAGGTCATCATCAGCCGGTGCATCGCCTTCAGGCTCCATCCCTGGCGCACGAATTCGATCGCCAGCCAATCGAGCAGCTCGGGATGGCTCGGTCCCGTCCCGGTCTTGCCGAAGTTCCCCAGGCTGCGGACGATGCCGGCGCCGAAATGGTGCTTCCAAACTCGGTTCACCATCACCCGCGCCGTGAGCGGCTGTTCGGGCCGCGTGAGCCAACGCGCGAAGGCCAGCCGCCGGCCGGTCTGCTTCGCGCCCGGCCATGGGGGCTCGATCGCCAGCGAAGTATGGCCGTCGGTCAATACGGCGGGGACGCCCGGCTCGACCCGCGCGCCGGGGTCCAGGTAGTTGCCGCGACGATACACAAAGCTGGGCGATGGCTCACCACGGTCCCATAGCGCGCGGATCGTCGGTTCCGGCCGCCGGCGGGCTTCGAGCGCCGCGATTTGCGCCGCGGATTCATCGGCCGCCTGCTTGAACGCGCTTTCGGCCTGGTTCAGCGCCGCCTGGTCGATCTGCAACTGCGCCTCGAACTTCCCGGCCAGGTAGCGCTGGACCTCGTTTCGCTCGGCGGCAGGCGTCGCGAGCACTTTTCGCAGGTCGTCGCGCAGAACTTCAGGCAATTGGGCCAGCCTTTCCTCGAGCAGCCGCTGCCGCAACGGCGCCGCCTTGGCGTCGAGCGCGGCGCGCAGCGCGTCGATTGCCTGCCGCACGTCTGCTTCGTTTCGTTCCCACGCCTGGCGCTCGGTGGTCGTTACGTGCGGCAACTGCCGCTTGCCCTGATCGCCGTAGCTGAGAAAGTCGATTTCGGGCTTGAGCCAGTCGTGCTCGTCGAACGCCCCTTTGAAAATCGCGGCCAGGCGATAGTAGTCGCGCTGCGGGATCGGGTCGAACTTGTGGCTGTGGCAACGGGCGCACTTGAGCGTGAGCCCCATCACCGACGAGGCCAAAACGTCGAGCTCGTCGGCGATCAGTTCCAGCCGGTCGGGCACGAAGCACGTGATGTTGGCCCAAGTGGCGTCGGGCGCCATCCGCAGGAAGCCCGTCGCCACCAGGTTGTCGTAAATCTCCGGCGTGATTTCGGGGGCGTGCAAGTAATCGGCCAACTCGTCGCCCGCCAGTTGCTCCATCAGGAACCGGTCGTAGGGCTTGTCGGCGTTCAAGGCCCGAATCACATAATCGCGATAGCGGTATGCCGCCTTGCGCGGAAGATCCTGCTCGCGCTTCCCCTCCGAATCGGAGTAGCCTGCCAAATCGAGCCAGTGCCGGCCCCATCGCTCGCCGTAGCGTGGCGACGCCAAGAGACGGTCGATCCGCGTTTCATACGCCAGCGGGTCGGGGTCGGCCAGGAAATCCTCGACTTCCTCGGGTGTTGGGGGCAGGCCGGTCAAGTCGAACGACGCGCGCCGCAGCAAGACTTCGCGCGGCGCCTCGGGCGCCAACGAAAGACCGTGCGATTCGAGGCGCTGGATGATGAAGGCGTCGATCGGGTTTCCGACGCGCTTAGCGTCTTGTACGCCGGGGACGGGCACCGGCATTGGCGGGCGGAACGACCAGAACTGCCGGTCGTCATCGCTCACCGCCTTGTCGGTTTCCGCCGACGTTTCGGCGGAGCCGGCCGGCGCCTTGGGCGCGCCGGCGGCGATCCAGCGCGAGAGTTTTTCGACCTCGCCCGGCTCCATGGGCTTGACGCTGGCTTCGACCAGTCGCGCGCGGGGGGGCATCTCGCGGGCATTGATCCGGCGCAGGAGCAAGCTTTCGCCGGCGCTCCTCGGCACGATCGCCGCTCCCGACTTGCCACCCTTGAGCATCGCCGTTTTGGAGCGCAGGTCGAGTCCCCCCTCTTGCTTCCGCGCCCCGTGACAGATGCCACAGCGCAGGAGCATGAGGGGCACGACATCGTCCTCGGTCACCTCGTCGGCGGTTCCCGATCCCGCCTCGGCCACGTCGAGCGGCAGCCCCTCGGCGATCCAGCGTCGGACAAGTTCGATTTCGGCCGGGGAAAGCGGGTCCTGCTTGTCGGAGGGCATGGCGCCCTCAAGGACCAACTCATAGAGCGGGCTTTCGTCCGGCTTTCCGGCAACGACGACCGCGCCGGATTCGCCCCCTTGGAGCACGAGCGGCAGGCGGCTGAGATCGAGTTCCCCCTTCTTCACATCGCCGCCGTGGCAACGAAAGCACTTGGCTTCGAGAATCGGCCGCACGTCAGTCGCGTATCGCGGCGATCCGTCCCGGGGCGCGGCAGATGCCAACGCCAGGCAGCCAAACCAAAGCGACACCGCCACGGTCGAGGGTAGACCGGCTCGGCGAATGACGACGGCTGCGGTGCGGTAAGGTATCACAGGGGAAAAACGCCAGTGGGGTGGGATCGTGGGGTAGGTTTCCAAGGGGCCATACCCCTGGGTAGCGGAACTCGTGAGAGTTCCGATTTGCATCCCGCAGTTCGGAATTCTCACGAATTCCGCTACGCGTCAGGCCCGCGGGCTCGTCTTGCTCTTTTGGCGAGCGGCTGATCCTATAGCATAACCGGAATGGGTGCCGAAGGACAGGCAACAGATTCAATCGACTTCCCACTTCAGCGGCAAGTCGGTGGAGTACCGCGGCAGGTCGGAGACCGTCGCCGGCACGGGAGCGCGCGCTTGAGTTGCGGCCACCAAGCTGTTATGCTCAGGCCTGGGAGATTGAATTGTCCCACCCAAAAAGACCACGTCCCGCGCCCAGTTGCTTGTGGAAGCACCAACATCAATCGCTCAACTGCGCCAGAAGCTGTTTCGTGTAGCCATTGGTCGGGCGGACAAAGGACGCACATTTGTACGCGTAATACACGTCCCCACGGGCAAAGAACGGATTGTCGTCGGACTGGGCGGCGCCGATCCAAACGAGGTTGCCACGCGCTTGACCAAGGAACTGACGGATGAGCTAGGTCTCGTCGAGTTGCAAAGCGCCAAGAAGCCCCAGTAAATCGCGACCCCTTGGATGTTCTCCAACCTAGGAAGTACGGCACCGCTGGAATGCGTGCCGAAAGACACCTATTCGGCCGCCGAATCCTGCTCGATTGGCAGCAAGCGGTCGATTTCGACGTCGTTGACCTCCTGCACCGAGCCGTCGGGCCAGCGGACGACGAGCTTGTCGACCTCGGTGGCACCGCCCAATCCAAACGTGACGGGCAGCTCGACTTGCGACAAATAACTTCGCGTGGGCATCACCTGCCGCGAGAGGACCTCGCCGCCGACGTGGGCCTCGACCCAGGCGCCGATCGCGTCGCGGTTCGATCGCTTGCCGGTGAGCCGCACCCGCAGCCAATGGCGGCCAAGCTGCTGATCATTGCGCAACAGACGAGGCCGCGAGCGGATGGCGGTCACCAGCACGTCGAGGTCGCCGTCGCCGTCGATGTCGGCGTAGGCCGCGCCGCGCCCGACCAAGGGCGCGCGAAAATCGGCCCCGCAATCGTCTTCGGGCACCAGCACGAACTCCGAATCCGACGCGGGTCCGGCGTTCCAATAGAGCTGCGGCGGCTGCTCGTACCGCTGGCTTTGTTGCACCTTGGAAATGTCTTCTTCCAGGTGCCCGTTGGCGGTGAATATGTCGAGCCGCCCGTCGAAATCGTAGTCGAAGAAAAACACGCCGAACTTCAGCAATAGCCGTGAGGGGGGCCCAAGCCCGGTCGCGATCGCCTCGTCGGCGAATTGCAGCCGATCGCCCTGGGAGACGTAAAGCGCCGTCAGTTCATTGGCGAAATTGCCGATCACGATTCCCAGCGTCCCGTCGTTGCGGAAACGGCCCGTGTCGGCGCCCATCGCGCCGCGCGCTTTTCCCTCGTGGTCGAAGGCGATGTTGCTGTTCAGACCCCATTCCTTGAACGTGCCGTCGCCCTGGTTGAGGAACGCGAGGTTTTGCACCGTGTCGTTGGCCACGATCAGGTCGATCCAGCCGTTGCCGTCGAGATCGACCGGGGCCACCCCCAGGGACTTGGCTAGGGGTACTTTGGTGTGTGCGTTGCGCACCTGCACGCCGGAAGGCCCCGAGACGTCGGTGAATTTGCCGCC
>DATLQY010000834.1:0-14558 GCA_035534975.1 Pirellulales bacterium | reverse complement strand
CGTGTCTTCGTGGAACACCACGACGTAATCGACCGCCGATAACGAGGCGAGCATCGTCGCGCGGTCCTGCTGGCGGACGACGGGCCGCGACGGACCCTTCAGCCTGCGGACGCTGGCGTCGCTATTGAGTCCCACCACGAGCATGTCACCCTGGGCGCGTGCCTCGGCAAGATAACTGACGTGGCCGACGTGCAATAGATCGAAACAGCCGTTGGTGAAGACCAGCTTGCGCCCTGCGGCTCGATGTGAGGCGGCCAGGTGGACGAGCTCGTCAAGCGTAACGAGTTTCGAGCGTGGAGCCAGCACGCCTCGCGGGTGCGCCGGCGCGGAATACGGAACGGCGGGTGCATCTGAATCACCGGGGGGCTGGCACCCCCCACTCGCATCCGTTTCTACCAACCGCTGACGAATTTCTGATCGCGGGATGACCGCCACCCCAACCTTCTCGACTTCCAGCCCGGCGGCGACGTTGGCAAGCTGCAAGGCCTGCGGCGGCGCGACGCCGGCCGCCAAGGCGACGCCGATCATGGCCAGCGCCATGTCGCCGGCGCCGGTAATATCGTAAACCGCACGGGGACGCGTGGGGAAAACTTCGCCGCGTCCGTCAGGTTGGACCAGGGCCATGCCGTCGCGATCGAGCGTGATGATTCCCAGGTCCAAACCGAGTTCGCGACAAAGCTTGTGGCCGGCGTGGATGGCGTCGGCGGCCGTGACGATCTTGATGCCCGTGGCCAACTCGGCCTCGAGGCGATTGGGCGTCATACTCGTGGCGCCCCGATAGCGCGAGTAATCGGTGGCGCGAATCGGATCGACCAGTACCGGCACGCCGGCCGCGCGTGCCGCGATGATGACTTCTCGCAGCAGGTGAGGAGTGCAGACGCCCTTGTCGTAATCGGAAACCAGCACCACGTCGAATTCGGCGACGGTCGCCGGTAGCCGTTCGGCGATCCGAGCTTCGAGCTCGCCGGCGATCGGGTCGCGAACCTCGCTATCGACACGAAGCATCTGGTGCGGGTGCTTCCCCTGGGCCCTCCCAATGAATCGTTCCTTGACCGTGGTCGGCCGCGTCGAATCCACCAAGAGCACGGCGTGGTCCACGCCCGCGTCGGCGAGCAACTTTCGGACCAGTTCGCCGTCGGCGTCGGCTCCCACCACACCGGCGCATGCGACCTCGGCCTGAAGGCCGCGGAGCAGGTGGCACACGTTGGCCGCCCCACCCAGCCGAGCCTCGCGCTGCTCGGCCCGCAGCAGGATCACCGGCGCCTCCTGACTGACCCGCTCGGCGTTGCCGAAGGTATAACGGTCGAGGATCAGGTCGCCCAGCACCAACACGCGCGGGTGCCCCAGGTTGTCGAACGTCGCCAGCAGGTCGGAGGGTGTCATAGTGGGGGTCTTCCGTGACCGCGTTCGTAGCCCCGCCGGGCGCTCGAAGTTTTACCTGGGATGTCGTCGAGAGACAAGAGAAGATGCTGAAAGGTCATCGTGGCACGTGCTATCCCCAGCGGAACTTCGGGCCGATTACCTCCGCAGCGTATCGCGGCGCCGAGCGCGACCGTCGTATACCGAAGTCGGCTGGGCATCGGCGACCGTGCGGGACGGTCCGTTCGATTTGGCGACGGCCGTGTTCCGCACCGGTACCAGCGGGCCGTCGGCATCCGTACCGCCCGCCTCGCTCGGGGCCGTTTCAGGTACCGGGCGCCGGGCCGGATCGAGTTCGGACGGTTCCGCGCGGGCCAAGGCTTCATCCGTTTCGTTCTTCGCGGCGACGGCCGCGGCTGCCAGCGGCAACCGGCTCCCTTGCCGTACCCAATGGAGCCAGCCGTTTTGCAAGGCTCCCAGGTTTTCGAACCCGTAAAACTCGCGTGTCGCGCGGCCCCACTGCTCGCCGCGTAGTCCCGCGCCCACGTACTTGAGGTACTTCTGCTTGCCGCCTTGCGCGATCAGAAATGTGGCGAGTGAATGTCCCTGGGCATACAGAGGAAGAATGTCGCGAGGATATTCCTTCATGGCGAACATCTGGCTGAAAGCAATCCCGCGGCGGTTTTTCAAGTAATGGATCAGCGAGCGCTGCTGTTTTTGGCGCTCGCTTTCGTCTTCGACCGTGCTGCACGCGCCTTCGTCGGCCCAGCGCGGCAACGGTTGCCGGAAATGGCTGGCGAAGACGGTGTGCGTCACCTCGTGGGGCAGCACCGAATCGAGCACTCGCTCGAGCGAACCCTGGATGCTCATCTGCCAGCCGAAAACCTCGCCACGGTCGAACATGAAGGTCGTCGCGCCGCCGGCGCCGAGGTTGTCACCGACCTTGACCTCGATCGGGCAGGGGTAGGTCCAATTGGGCATTGCCTGGCCCAGCCACTCGACGGCCAGATCGTGGCGAAACCGTTCAGCGGCGTCACCCACTTGCTCGGCAACCTGATCGCTGGCCGCCTGCACCACGAAATTCGCCGTGCGATGACCGGCGCCCAACAACAACACAGCGGCTGCCAGACAGGCAGCGCGAAAAACACGAGCTTCCATGCTCTTTCTCCGGCAATCCATTGCGGGACAGATGCTCGCCGCGACGGAGCAAACGGCGGGCCAAGACGTTGCCTTTTCGTCGGCTGCGTAGCGTGCGAACGATCCGAACTCCGTCGCGGGCCGGGCTTTTCAGCGTGCCGGCATTGCCAAGCCGGCCGCAGTCGCGCCCATCGGCGACTTTGTAAAGATTGCAAAACTTACCCGACTTGACCGAAACGACCTAGAGCGATTTGGCGTCGATCGGTCGCGTTCGTTGACTTGGGTGGTTTAGGCGGCTTGGCCACCGCCGCGACAGGGCTGGTGGAAAGCGGCGCGAAAGACATAGTCAACTCCACTCAGGCTGGAAAGCCTGGACCTACATGCCGCTCGTCTTTTGGTAGTCGATCAGGTTGTAAACCCAGATGGGGTCCTTGCCGGCGATGATGTAAACCGCGTCCTGGGGCGCCGAGGCCCCGTCGAGCGTGATTTTCACCGTGAACCGCTTGGTCTGGTCGTCGCCGGGGGTAGGACCGACGATCTCGTACGCGGTGAGCTTCTTCCCGGCCTGCCAATTCGAGTCCCGCGCGTCGATCTTCGGCGCGGTGGCGTCGATCTGGCCGAACGGCTTGCCGCTCTTCCAGGCATCGAGCACCGTAGTGAGCGCCTTGCGGGCGACGTCATCGGGGGGAATGAAGTCCTTCACGTTCACCTTCCTCGAGCAACCAGCCGCCATACAACACGCCACGCAAAGACAACTCCAAACTTGAAAGCGAAACATGGGGCAACTCCTACGAATTATGTGAGTGGTGGGAGGTGAGTCTCCACTTCCGCACCCAGTAAAAGAGCACGGGTAACAACAGATCGATCACTTCGTCAGCGACCAGAATGCCTCCCAAGACGGGCGCGGCCATCGGCCGGATCACTTCGGAACCCGTTCCGGTGGCCCAGAGCATTGGCGCCAGGCCAAGGATCGTCGTCGCCTCGGTCAATAGTTTGGGACGCAGGCGGTGAACGGCGCCGTCGAGCACCGCCTGCCGCAAACGGGAGGTCGTCATGGGTCCCAGGCCGCCCGCCTTGGCCACCGCTTCGCGGAGGTAGACCAGCATGATGATGCCGGTGGCCGTGGCCATGCCGAAGCAGGCGATGTAGCCGACCAACACGGTAACCGAGAAATTATAGCCCAACAGCCATTGGAAGAACACACCGCCGGCCAGCGCGCCGGGCACGGCGAGAACCATCAACAGCGCATCGGCCAGGTCGTGGTAAGTCCAATACAAGATCAGGAATATCAAGACGAGCACCAACGGAAAGACGACGAACAGCGTGCGGCCCGCGCGCGCATCGTGTTCGAATTGGCCGGTCCATTCCAGGTAGACCCCCTCGGGCAGCGCAACCTGTTCGGTCACGGCGCGCCGCGCCGCATCGACGAATTCGAGCGTGCCGCGCCCGCGCACATTGAGCCGCACATAATTCCGCAGCAGGCCGTTTTCACTCTTGATCGTCGCCGGACCCTCGGTAATGCGAATCGAGGCAACATCGGCAAGACGAACCAAATGGATTGCGGATTGCGGATTGCGGATTGCCGATTGGACCTTGGAATCGCCATCGGGCGACGACGTCGAATCCGCAGTCCGCGATCCGAAATCCGCAATTCCCCTGGCCGGCACCGGCAGCTCTTTCACCGACTCCTCGTCCCCGCGCCAATTCCGCGCGTAGCGCACTCGCACCGGGTGCCGCTCGCGACCCTCGACGGTACTGGTGGCCAGTCGGCCACCGAGCGCCGTTTCGATCACGTCGTTGACGTCGCCCACGCTCACACCGGCCAGCGAGCAGCGCTCGCGATCGACGCGGATTTCCAGGTAGCCCTTGCCCCGGATCGGATCGGCCACCACGTCGGCGGCGCCGGGGACCTGCTTGACGACGGCGGCGATCTCTTCGGACGCGCGCACCACGTCGTCGAGGTCGCGCCCCAGGACGCGCACGCCCACCGCCGTGTTCACGCCGGTGGCCAACATGTCGACGCGGTTCTGGATCGGCATCGTCCAGACGTTGGTCCAGCCGGGCATTTGCAAGGCGCGGTCGAGCTCCCCTTCGAAACCGGCCAATTCCTCAGTTTCGCTCGGCACCAGAATTACCCGGCCGCGGAACTCGCCTGACAAACGCTCTTGCAGCGCCTTGAGCCGAGGCTGCACCGCGACCGTGAGCACGGGCGCGGCGCGGCTATGCGCGTGGGCGTGGCCGTGATCCAAGTGCCGCGTTTGGGGCGGCTGGGCACGCAGGCGGCGAATGCCGGCAAGGTACTCCGCCGTGCGCGGATCGCGGACAGCGGTTCGGGCAATCAGCTCCTCGATCGCCACGCGTGTGAATGTACCGGGACCCCGGTCGGCCAACTCGGCGTTCAGCTTGCGCATGTGCTTGCGCCACAGCGCGCGGTGCTCGGCGACGAGGTCGACATGGAGCCGCGCGAAGCTCGTGGCAGGCGAGCGCCCCAGCAGTTCGTCGACGAAGCCGCCGCACTTCTCGAGCCAGCCCGGCTGGTAGACGAACGGGTCACTTCCGGCGATGAAACCGAGCCGCGCCAGCTCGTGGCCGGCGTGCCGGGCCAGCCGCTCGACATCCTCCAGAAGGGGCGACATCGCCAGGTGATGGTCGGCGTGAGTTGACACTGCCCGCGCCACCAGCGCCAACTCGACCGTATTCGGCTCGCGATCGAGCACGCCATGGCGCCGAAGCAGGCGCACCGTGCGTCGGACGGTGAATTCGGTCAACTGGAGAGGCAAGTCGCGGTCGAATTCGGCGTTGCGCTGGAAGGCGAATTCTCGCATGTTGCCGTCGAACCGTGGCAGCGACTCGGCCACCACCTCATCGACCAGTTCCGCACCAGTCGCAGCGTTTGCCGGCGGCTCGACGATGCCTTCCTCGACCAGGGCCGCGAGGACCGCCGCGGCTTGCCGTTGCGCGTCTCGCCGCCGAAGTTTTCGCTTCGGCCAGAGCTCGTGCGGGCGGAAGTTGACCATGGTCTCGATCATGTCCAACGGGGCGGGATCTGTTGAAGTTTCCGCCCGGCCCGCCTTGCCGACGACCATGTCGACCTCCGGAAAACGGCAGAGCACCATGTCGCGGGCCTTGAGGTCGTCGGCCGACTGCGTGATCGAGGCCCGCGGCACGGTAATCGGCATGTCCATGACCATCCCCTCGTCCAAGGGCGTCGACGACTGCCAAACCAAGGGGCGCATGTTGCGATCGGCAACCAGGGCCACGAGGAGGAGGCTGGCGATCGCGACACACGAGCCGACCCAGGTGCGCGAGGACCAGCCGGCGGCCACCAGCGCGGCTCCCAGGCCGGCCAGAAACAGCCAGCGCGACCCTACGGGGGCCAGGCCCACGATCCAGGTGAGGCCCAGAAACCAGATCAAGGGGGCGGGCCGTTCGAGCAGGTAGTCGAGCACGGGACGGTAGACGTCGATCACACCGCGAACCAGCCAACTATCACGTTCGCCGCGTAGTCGGCCGCGGATGAATAGGGTACACAGCGCGGGCACGAGCGTGATCGCCAGCACGGCCACGGCCACAAGTGCGAACGACTTGGTAAACGCCAGCGGCCGGAACATCTTGCCTTCGATGCCACCCAGCGCGAACACCGGCAAGAACGAGATCAGCATGATCAACACCGAAAAGAAGATCGGCCTGCCCACCGTCTGGCAGGCCGGCAGAATCAACGACCGCACGTCGCCCCGCACCGGCAGGTCGCCAAAGTGTCCGTGTAGCGTGTGCAGCGCGTTCTCGGTCATCACGATCGACGAATCGACCAAGACACCGATCGAAACGGCGATCCCGGCCAGCGACATGATGTTCGTCTGCACGTCGGCGATGCCTAAGCGCCGGAGTGTCCACATCGCCACGAACGACGACAGCGCGGCCAACGGGAGCGTTACCGCGATCACCAGGGAGGCACGGAAATGCAACAGCACCAGAAGCACGCAAACGGTGGCCGTGACGATCGCTTCGACAAGGGTTCCCGTGACCGTGGCAACCGCGCTCGTGATCAGGGGCGTGCGGTCGTAAACCGGCACGATTCGCACTCCCGGCGGCAACCCCGCCGAAAGCTCGTGGATTTTCTCGTTCAACCGGCGCGTGACCTCCAGAGGGTTCTCGCCGTACCGCATGAGCACCACGCCGCCGGTCACCTCGTTGCCGTCGCGCTCCAGAACGCCCCGCCGGAACTGCGCTGCGAGCGAGACTTTCGCCACGTCGGCCATGCAAACGGCCCCGCCCGCCGGCGCCGTCAGGACGATCTGTTCCAGATCGCGCACGATACGCTCCGAGCGTTTCGAGTCGTCGTCGCCGTCGGCCGAGGCCCCCAGCAAGCCAACGCCGCGCACGATGTACTCGGCGTTGGCCTTCTCGACAACGTGCCCGCCAACGGTGGCGTTGGCGCGGGAGACCGCCTCGACCACAGCGCCGGGCGTCAGACCGTGGGCCGCCAGGCGGCGCGGATCGACGTCGAGCTGGTACTCGATCGCGTGACCGCCAACGCTGGCCACTTCGGCCACGCCGGGCACGCTCGCGAGCTGGTGACGCACGTACCAATCCTGGATTGCCCGCAGGCGGCCCAGGTCGAGCCCCTCGCCCTCGATCGTGTACCAGAAAATCTGTCCGGTCGCCACGCCGTCCGGCCCGAGATAGGGCGTCACGCCCGGCGGCAGAAAACTCGCCGCCCTCGTCAGCCGCTCGCTCACCTGCTGGCGCGCGAAGTAGAAATCGACCGTGTCGTCGAGGATGACATTGATCATCGAGAAGTTGAAGTCGCTCGATGAGCGGACCACCTTCACCCCGGCAAGCCCTTGCAAGTTGATGGAAAGCGGATAGGTGATCTGGTCCTCGATTTCGCGCGGGCTGTGGCCCATCCAGTCGGTGAACACGATCACCTGGTTTTCCGACAGGTTGGGGATCGCGTCCATCGGCGTGTGATGGACGGCATATACACCCCACACCGCGAGCGCCAATCCCGCCGCGATCACCAACGACCGGTTGCGGATCGAGAATTCGATGATGCGCTCGATCATGGGGAAGGATGATGGATGAAGGATGAAGGATGAACAAAAGGGGAGGAAGTGAAGAGGGGAAAAGGGGAAGAGGGGAGAGAAGGCGGGTGATGTCCTGATTTCAAATCCCCTCTTCCCCTTTTCCCCTCCTCCCCTCTTCGCGTTCTGCCTTCCCTGCCTGGAATTTCAGCGTATCGACTTCAAGTACTTGGCCGGGTCCTCTTCCAACGCCGCGGCGCACCCCTCGCAGCAGATGAAAACGGTCTTCCCGTTCAAGACGACGCGCGGGGGCGAGCCCATCGAGCCCAGCGGCAGTCCGGTGACTGGGCAGACCCTTTGCCGCAGCGCCGCCGCGCGGTCGGCCGGCGAGAGCGCGGCCAGGGCCTTGCGAATTTCGTCGGTGTCGTCGTCCGTAGCTGGCGCGGACCCGCTGGCATCCACTGGCCCACCGCCGGAGATCGACCCGCGCGCGGCGCCGAAATACGCCGCGGCTAGGCTCGGGTTGAGCCGCGTCTCGGCGTCGATCAGAAACGCGCCATGCGTCGCCACCCGCTGGCCGGCCTCAAGCCCGCGGATCACCGGAAAAAACTCGCCGCAACGTGTCCCGACTTCCACCTCGACGCCGTCGAACATGCCTGGCATGCTCTCGACGTAGACCAGCTTCCGATCGCCCGTGTCGATCAACGCGGTTTCCGGCACGGCTAGCACCTCGTGGCGCGGCCGGTAGTTGACGACCCGCGCCAGCAACTTCATGCCACCACACTCGTCGCACTCATGGTCCGTCTCGCCGGCCGTCACGCTCGGGTGCATCGGGCACCACCAGCCGACTCGTTGATGGTCGGCCAGCGGGATTTCCTCGAGCGCGTTCTTGTCGTGCGGACAGCGGCCGGCCTTCAGTTCCAGCACCCGCGGATGATCGGGACAGATGAACACGCGCCGCGGATCGGCGGAGCTCACGGGCGGCGGATCGGACGGCTGTGACCTGAACGGCTCGATCTCCGCGACCGGCGACTGCAGCCTCGCTCGCACGCGCATGCCGGGCCATAGACCATCGTTGGGTGTTTCGACCGCGACACGCGCAACGGTCGTGTGCCGCGCGGGCGAAACCTCGGGCTGCACCGACTCGATGACTCCCTTCCAAGGTTCGCGCCCGGCAAAAACCTCGCTGGTGAGCTCCACCGCCTGTCCCGGCGAAACGAATGCGATCTCACGCTCGTGGATTTCCACTTCCACGACCAAACGCCCGGGCTTATCCGTAGAACGGAATTCATTCCGTTTTTCGCCGCTGCCAAGCTTCCGAGCACGCGAACGGAATGAATTCCGTTCTACGGCGATGCCAACGGTGGCGCCCCGCTCGACCAGGCCGTCGACGACGATTTCCCGCGCCAGCGGACGGTAGCCCAAGAGCGACGTCCGAATGCCGGCCAACTGCACGCGGTAGGGCGAGAGCTGCATCCGGGCCACGACGCCGTCGGGCAGTTGCACCGCCTCCCCCTTGCGGCGGCGGACGAGCGCCATGTTGCAGATCGAGCATTTCGTTGGCCAATCGGAAACCACGCCCGGGTCCATCGGGCAGAAGTATTCCGTGTCGGACGAGACCGCGCCGGCCGCGGGAACCGTTCCGCGGCGCAAGGCGGAATTGACCAGCCAATCCCAATAGCTGGCCAGTGCGTTCCATTGGCTGACGACGCCGACAGCCAAGAGCAACACAATCGGGAACCGCAAGCGGACGACGGCGATCTGCAGTCCCCAGGCGAGGGACCGGCGTAGACCGCGCGACGCCGATGGAGACGCGGGAGGATCAGGACCGTTTGTCGCGAGGTTCATGGTTGCTTGCTTTCCGCCTGATCGTCCGGCATCTTCATCTCCCAGTGCGTGACTACGTCAAAGGCCTCCTGCCGCATGACCGACAGCGGATCGATGCCCGAGACGAAGTAGCGCACTTCCAATTCCTCGCGCGGCGCATCGAGGAACAATCGCACGACAAAACTGCGCGGCCCCTCGCTGGCCACCTCGCCCACGATCTGGTAGTCCAGGAGGCACTGCCCCGGTTGCCAGTTGGCGTGGTCGACGGCGAGGTTCAGGGGCGGATCGGCCAGCCGGAGCGATCCGACGGGTTCGCCCGTCTTCCAAGCAGCGAGCGCGGCCTCGAGCGCCCGCCTCGCCACCGGTTCGGAGGGCACGTAGCGCTCCAAATCAGCCTGGCCGCCGCCGCACCCCGCCGCGCAAACCGCCAGGAGCAAGACGCCCGACAGGCGCGCCGCGCCATTGCGTTTCATCACCAAATCGGCCATCACGCACCTCCTCATGGAGAGAAGTCGTTCGCGACCGCTTCCTTGAGATCGCGCGTCCCTAACGCGTACCAGGTGTACTGGTTGATCTGGTCGTTGATGAAATGCACGGAGCCGTCGGCCATGCACACGTTCACGCCGGCCGGGTGATAGCTCGAAGCCGCGACCTGCATCGGCATGTTGGTCATGTCGCCGTTGGCGAAACCGGTGAAGGCGCAGGAATTCGTGTTGGGCGGCGAGACGTGGTTGTACGACGTGCAGCAGTTCTCACCCATGCACCAACTCCAACCCCATTTGCTGGTCAGTGCGACGGTGGTGAACGGATTGATGGCCGTGCAAGCCTGGTACGTTTGAATGAGCGAAGTCACGCCGGCGGCCGGCACCGCGAACAAATCGGTACGCGGGTCGGGGGTGCCGTTTCCCTTGAGCTTCTCGCTGAACACGGCGGTCGTGCTCGTGCCGTCGCGGATGTCGGCGATGGTCACCTTACTGAGGTAAAACATCACGCCGTGGTTAATCTCGTTGGGCGCAATCGTGCCTGGGGCCGTCGGCTGGAAGTAGCTCCGGTCGCAGAGCCAACTCCCGTTGTTGGCGACGTAGTTGTTTTGGCCCGGCCAACCACCCGGATCGTAATTGCCGTCCGTGGGACAAAGAAACCCCGGCACCGACGTGCGGCAGGCCACGGAATTCTGTCGGGCCGGGTTCTGGTAGGGTGGCATGAAGCCCGTGAACGGAGGGACCGAGCCCATGCCCGGCGTTTCAGGCGGGTAATTGAAGTCGATGAGGTCGAACAACGGCTTCTGTTCCATTTGGGGCAGGATCGCGGCGTGTTGCGACCAACGCGCGTATCCGACCGCCGCGCCCGCGATCAGAGGGTACTCGGGGCCCTTACCCATCGGAAATCGGTGCCAGACATCGAGATAGTTCTGCAGCGCGATGCCGATCTGTTTCAAATTGTTGGTGCATTGGACCCGGCGGCCCGATTCGCGCGCCGCCTGGACGGCCGGCAACAGCAAGGCAACCAGGATGCCGATGATGGCGATCACCACCAGCAATTCGATCAGAGTGAATCCGGAACGACGACGTGGTTTCATGACGATGAACCCTCGACAAAAATGGAAAATGGAAAAATAACGAAACCGCGGGATACTTGGCGGCGCACCTGGTGCGCTCGCGATCACATGAACACGAACGAATGGATCAATCGCGTGCGGAAACGAATGGGTCTGTCGGGAAGCGCCGGCGCGCCGGTGTTCCCAAGCCGTTCGATTCCAACTTCGAAAGGGCGTGCGACCGGCGTGTGCTCCCCAGTGATGTAGCCGGTGCTACAGAGGCAAGTTGAAAAACCGGCAGCCCGGCGACTCGGTATGCAACGCCGAGCCGCCCAACTGCCGAGCCGACCAACAGCCGTGCGCCGGAGGCGATCACGCCGCGAGCCAACCCCAAGTGAATCTTGGGGGGTGAAAGATATGGCTGGCTCTCCGGATGGGGCGGGCAGCCGCGACTCCGCGAAAGGCGACAGAATCATGTGGCGCGGACGCAACCACCAACACGTGGTTGATGCACCACTCGTGTGTGGTTACTTGGGCGCCAACCGGCGCCGCAGGAAGCGAACCGCGATGGCCGGAACACTCCGGGCCGGAGCAGGGGGCGCGGGCCGGGCTCGATCCGTTCTCCTCGAGCACCTCGACTTCCAAAGACGTGCCCTTCCCGGCAATTGTCCGACCCTTCGACGAAGCGGGATGGTGGTGAAAACCGCCGTGCGGCCGATGGCTTGCGCCGAGCATCACGTAGTCGCCGCAACTAGCCACTACGGCTGCCGGCGACAACGCTCCGCCGGCCGCCAAAGCGCAGACAAGCGCGGGGAACCAACAGTCGCGGGATTTCGACGTCAAATTAAGCATATTGCCAAGGCCGCCTGCGGGAGCTCGGACGCGATCGCTAAATCGGCGCTGGAGTTAAGAATACAAGATTGGCCCGGCGCTGGCAAGAAAAATCCGCCGGAAAGTGAAGTTGGGACGATGTGGTTCGGCACGAAATCCTGGGGCGCGGCGACTCACTCGTCCAAGAAAGGCGCGCATGTCGTCCAATTTCAGTGGTTTCGCCTGCCAAGAGGAAGATCGACGGAAGCGGGCCGCTCTTGCCCGCCACACGCTGGCGCGGGAAACTGACGCAGGGGTATTCTTACGTTGCCTTTGCCGGGAGGGTCAACATGCTTAAAACTATAAGGATTCTGACTTCGATGGTGGTCATGGGCTGGACCGCTCACGTCCACGGTCAGGTTTCCGAAAAGATCGTGGACATTCCAACTCGGCCCCGCGTTACTCAGCGAATGTTAGTTCTATCTCCGGAGAATCCCAAAGCGGCCGCCATCCTGCTCGCCGGCGGACACGGCGGACTGCAGATATCCGCCAAGGGGTCATTCGGGTGGGGAAAGGGCAACTTTCTCGTCCGATCGCGTCAGCTCTTTGTCGACGAGGAGTTGATGGTGGTAGTCGTCGATGCGCCATCGGATCGCCAAAATCCGCCCTACCTTTCCGGCTTTCGCGGAACCCGGGAGCACATCGCCGACCTTAAGGCCGTCATCGCGTGGTTGCGGAAACAGGCCGACATACCGGTTTGGCTGGTTGGGACCAGCCGCGGAACCGAGTCGGCCGCGTTTGCCGCCACGTCCCTCACCGGGCATGACGGACCGGACGGACTTGTCCTCACGTCCACGATCCTCAGCGATTCCAAGGAATTCTCAGTACCCGGCTTGCAGCTCGACCGGCTGCGAATCCCGGTGCTCGTCGTCCATCACGTGAACGATGGTTGCAGCCATTGCCGGTTCTCGGATACTTCAAAGCTCATGGATAAACTCGGCAATTCGCCCAAAAAGGAATTGTTGGCGGTCAAGGGTGGCGTCAGTCAGGGCGATCCGTGCGAGGCGCGTTCCTATCACGGCTTCAATGGGGTTGAGGCCGAGGTTGTCAAGAAAATCGGTGCCTGGATGCTCGATGAATAAAAGCCGCGGCCAACCCCCGCTTTCGCCTTGAACGGCTGGCCCGAAGTCAGGCCGGTCCTGTTGATGATTCAATAGACGCGTTCCGGCGCGCTAATTGCCCCGCTTACCTTCAACGCCAGCGCCACAAGGGAAGGCTTTTGGAATTTAGAATATAGGGGGGCACAACTGTCCGCACTGTCCGCACCGGCTACACGCGGCCGGCAAGTGATTACTGCCAAACGTCTTGCGACGATTCTGGATGCGGACAGTCAGGTGTTTTACAACTGAAGCTTAGTGGCTTTGCGTCGATTTTCAAGGGCTTCCAGCATGCCCGCCGGCAGCGCTGGTTTCTGTAGGGCATGCCCTCTCCCGGCGCGCCGGGATTCCGTGCGCTGAGCGCCGACATCGCGTTTCGCCACCGACATCATGCCGCCGGCTTGCCGGTGGTCCGTGACGTTCCTCGTTCCCACGCTCCACCGACCCGCTGCGCTGGTGCCCCGAACGGCTCTTCGGCCGCTCTGCGGCCTCGTCTCCGCCTTTCCCAAATGACCCAGCCTCACGCGAATCCAGAATAACTTTGGCCGTTTTTCATCGTCACCATCGTCACGCATCGTCACTCCACTATGCGGGGGGTGATCAGGAAAGGCTTGCCCAGCGCATTCGGCTGGCACAGCGATTGGTCATGCCTGCCCTACATGTCAGCGCCGGTTAAGTCTGCCCATTTTTTGAGCACGTTTCGGCGGCCGAGAACGCCGCCTTGAACGGTCGATTTCTCGGATAATTACATACGCTGAAAAAGTGTTTTCTATCGAAGATTTTAGATATTTATTCACGCCTGGCATTGCCGGATGCGACGGCTCTCGCACCCCATGTGCCCGGTACTTTGGCTGCCACTGCGCGAAAACGATGCACATCGAACGGCTCGCAATTGCCGTCTCGGCGAGCGCCCGCGAAGCATTCCGCCGAATGGGAGTTCTGCGAGCCGAGAACACCGCGAGTTGAGCACCTTGCCCGCGAGTTGAGCACCTTACCTCGGAGTTCGGAACACTTATCAACGCTGATCCACACTAATCGGAAAGCGGGTTCTATCAGCGAAGATTAGCGCCGATTAGCATTTCTGTGTTTCCGTCGGCGAGCGCCCGCGAAGCTTTCCGCCGAATTGGCCATCTTCGCGACCGGCGAGATTCAAGCGCGCCGCGTTGACGGCCAGATACTCGCACGGCAGTACCACACACCCCATGGGTAATACTACCAATGTCCAGTGATCAAGACAAGCCTCCACTCTCGCGGCGCTTTCGCTTTATCCTTCATCCTTCATCCTTCCGCCTTCATCCCTCCTCCTTCCTCCTTCCGCCCTCTGCCTCCTGTCTTCTGCCCCTGCCGACTTCCTCCTGTCCCCTGAACCTGAAACCTGTTCCCTCTCCCCCTCCCCCCTGGCAGTAAGTTAGGAATTTCAGCGTCAGCAGCGTCAGCACGATCCTGTGTGCCGCGCGCAACATCCTGCTGCTAATGGTCTTGCGAACGTCGCCGCGATCTCAGCGCCGTCGAATGGCCAGCGTCAGCCAGCGTCAGCATCGCAACGGTCCAGCGTCAGCGTTGTAGGTTAGCCCGGATTATTCATAGAGTGGTAGAAGGAGCCTCGGCGGGGCACGAGACTCGGGAATTGTGGTCAGAGGCACCCGGGCGCGCACGATCGGTCGATAGGCCCCCTTTCCCCCCAGCGTCACGGTAGCCCAATCCGAC
>DATLQY010000833.1:0-6186 GCA_035534975.1 Pirellulales bacterium | reverse complement strand
AGCTCCCTTGGGAACGGGGTGCGACCGGTCTGGTGGCCATGAAACACGTCGAACAGCCGCCGATCGAAATCGAGCGTTATCGTCCCCAGATTGATCGCCGCCTGGCCGCGGCCATTACTCGTTGCATCCAGCGCGAGCCCTCCGATCGTTTCACCGCGGTGAAGGACTTCACGAAGGCGATCGCCGCGATCGAATCGGAAGACGCGCCGTGAAACGCCGTTGCGCCGCAACATGGCCAAGCGTTCTGTAGGGAACGCCCTCCGTGGCGTTCCGTATCCTGCCAGATGACGTCGCCCCAGCTTCTCGGAACGCCACGGAGGGCGTTCCCTACAGAACCGGATACGACGATCCTAGCCTTTAAGCGGGCCGTTGAAAAATGGAACGGTTTGGCCACGTGCAAATCGTGTCGCGGTAGTGGATAATGGAACATACCTGCTCCGGCCACCGTTGAAGGAAATGACTCTCATGCCGTTCTTCGAAGCGACGCCGCCACTGAGGCGAGCAAAAGCGAAAAACCTGCCACGAGGGATTCGCAAGAAACTTGGGATCGCCTTGTTGCTGGCCCTCGCGACCGCGCGCGGCGCCTTGGCCCAGGGGTTGGAACACGTCAAGGCCCATTATACGAAGTACGAATACCGCATCCCGATGCGCGACGGCAAGAAGCTGTTCACCGCGGTCTACGTCCCGAAGGACGAATTGCAAAGCTACCCCATCCTCCTGAGCCGCACTCCCTACACCGTCGGACCGTACGGCGTGGACCAGTACAAGAGCGATCTCGGCCCTTCGCCGGCCTTTGGCAAGGAGGGCTACATTTTCGTCTACCAGGACGTCCGCGGCCGCTGGATGTCGGAAGGCGAGTTCGTCGACATGCGCCCGCACCTGTCGAAAAAGAACGGTCCGGCTGACATCGATGAAAGCAGCGATACCTGGGACACGATCGAATGGCTCACCCAACACGTCAAGAACCACAACGGCAAGGTCGGTATGTGGGGCATATCCTATCCGGGCTTTTACACGGCCGCCGGAATAATCGACGCCCATCCCGCGCTGGTGGCGGCCTCGCCCCAGGCGCCGGTCACCGATTGGTTCGTCGGGGACGATTGGCACCACAACGGGGCCTTGTTCTTGACGCACATGTTCAACTTCCTTTCGTACAACGGCAAGCCGAGGCCCGAGCCGACCAGGAAACCGGGCACGAGGTTCGACCATGAGACGCCCGACGGCTACGATTTTTTCCTGCGGATGGGTCCGCTGGCCAACGCCAACGCGATGTACTTCAAGGACCAGGTCGCTTTCTGGAGCGAGGCCATGCGACATGGCGTCTACGACGACTTCTGGAAAGCCCGCAATTTGCGACAGCACCTGAAACAGATCCGCCCGGCCGTGATGACGGTGGGCGGCTGGTTCGACGCCGAGAACCTGTTCGGCGCCTTGGAGACCTACAAGAACGTCGAAGGGAACAGCCCCGTTGCGGCGAATACGTTGGTGATGGGACCTTGGCGGCACGGCGGCTGGTCGGGCGGCGACGGTCTATCGTTGGGCGACGTTGACTTCAATTCGAAAACGTCGGTTTTCTACCGCGAGCAGATCGAGTTGCCGTTCTTCGAGTTCCACTTGAAGGGGAAGGGCGAGGCCAAGCGGCCGGAAGCCTGGATGTTCGAGACCGGCACGAACCAGTGGCGGCGGCACGACCGCTGGCCGCCCGCGGCGACGACCGCCCGGTCGCTTTACCTGCGCGCGGCCGGCGCGCTCTCGTTCGATCCGCCGCAGGATTCGGGCGCGGAGCACGATGAGTACGTCAGCGATCCCGACCGCCCCGTACCCTATATCGACGACATCGGCGTCGGCATGGCGGCCGAGTACATGGTTGCCGACCAGCGCTTCGCCGCGCGGCGGCCCGACGTGCTCGTCCACCAGACCGAAGAGCTGGACGAGGACGTTACGCTGGCCGGTCCGCTGACCGCCGACATGCACGTCTCGACCACGGGCACCGACAGCGACTGGATCGTCAAGCTGATCGATGTCTACCCGAGCGACTATCCGGACCCCAACCCCAACCCGACGAAGGTCCGTATGGGCGGCTACCAGCAACTCGTGCGGGGAGACGTGATGCGCGGAAAGTTCCGCGCCAGCCTCGAACGCCCGGAGCCGTTCACGCCCGGCGAACCGGCGCACGTCGAATTCGCCATGCCGGACGTCTACCATACCTTTCGGCCGGGGCATCGGATCATGGTGCAGATCCAAAGCACCTGGTTCCCCCTGGTCGATCGCAACCCGCAATCGTTTTGCGACATCTACCAGGCCAAGCCTTCCGACTTCAAGCGGGCCACCCAGCGGGTGTACCGCTCGCGCGAGATGCCGTCGCGTTTGACGGTGCTTGTGCTGCCTTAAAGGGAGCGAGGTCACTTCTTAGTGCGCGGCAAGAGCACGCGGGGTCGCGGTGCGGCCCGCACAACGCAGAGGGTCTTTTCCGCGGTAGCGGAACCATCGTCGCGCAGCGACAAATAGTACCACCATGCGATAGCGAAGCGAAGAAAACCGATCTCCGACATCCCCACGCCAGTGAGCAAGCCGCGTAGCGGCGCCGTTTCCAACCCCACCCCCTACTTACGACGGTTCGTGTCGACCAAAGTGCAAATTGGGGGATTCGGAGTCGGTTTTCTTCGCTTAGCGGTACGCCGCGGAAGGAGGCTGTCGCCTCCGTCCCTTCGGCGCGAGCCGTGGCGCGGTTGGGACACGGGTACGCCACGGCCGCTGAGACGGCCGCCGGCGGGCGATGGCGGGATGCCTTTTCGAACGGATCGCCGTGAGGCGAGCAGCATCGCTCCGCGTGCGCGCGATTGCCGGCGGACGCTGACGTCCGCGCCGCCAGCGGACTCGTCGCCAGAATGCCCTCGCCCGAAGTGCATGCCCTGTGGTACTATTATGGTATGGAAACCGAACGGAAAATCGACGTCGCCACTCTCGATGCTCCGCACCGTCGTGCCTTGGAGGACGTGATCGGTTGCGAGTTGGGCATCCGCCAGCAGCTCATCAATAGCGTGATCGAGGTGGCCGCGGGGCCCGACGACGCGGCACGGCCCGCCCAGACGTTGGAGGATTGGACGAACGTCTATGTAGGGCTGAGCGATACAGAGATTGAAGCCATCGACAAGGTCGCCAAGACCCGAGCCAATTTCACCCGCAACCTCCCCTAGCCTAGGCCATGGACGAGGCGATCCTTGACACGGACATCTCTTTCCGATCACTTTTTTCGCGCGACGGTGACGAAAAAGGCGCCGCACAAGCCGTTGCCTTCGGCGTCGGCGAACCACGCCTTGAGTTTAGTGCGTCCGGCCGAAAGCGTCGCCGTGAGCGTGGCACCGGTTGCCTCCGGGTCGGCCGTACTCGACGCTTTCATCCCGGCGATGTCGATCGTCGCGGCGGCAATCGTGGGGAACCCGACGGTCGTCAGGTTCGCCTTGTTGGCGGGGGAATTTGCCGACGGTTCGTACTTCTCGCCCAGGGCTGCCTCCGTCTGCTTCGGCCATCGCCGTAGCGTGAACTCGTACTCCCCAGACTCTTCGACCTGGATGTGCCAGTACCCGCCGTTCGGCCCGCCGACCGCCTCGCGGACGTAGGCGCTGTTGTCGGCGTAGATGCCTTCCCAATCACCGCTGGTGAGCTCCACGACCGGTTGTTCTTTCGCACCGATGCTGATCGGCACGAATTCGTTGAGCATCGGTTCCAGCCCTTTCCACCACGTCTCGTAGTGATCGCGCATGACTTTCACCACGTCGGGGTGCTTGTCCGCCACATTTGCATTTTGTCCGTGGTCGGCCTCGACGTCAAACAGTTCCTCGCCCTTCACCAGCCGCCACTTGCCCCAGATGACACACGAATCGAACTTCTTGATGATCTGTCCGTACTGCACGACGAGCTTGCGGTCCGGTAAATCGTGCGTCTCCCGCAGCAGCCCGGCGAGACTGGCACCGCGGTAAAGGCCGTCGTCGTCGGCCCCCTTTGGCTGGGTGACGCCGCACAAATCGCACAGCGTCGGGAGCAGGTCGGTATTCTGCACCGGCGTGTTGACGTTGCGCGGCTTGCCGAGGTTCCCGTTCGGCCAGCGGATCCAACAGGGGACGCGGTGCCCGCCCTCGTAGTAATCCGTCTTGTGCCCCCGCAGCCCGGCGTTGAATACATCCACCCCGGCAGTTCCGCCGTTATCAGTCATGAAGATCACGATCGTGTCGTCCTTCAGCTTCTGATCGAGAAGGAACTTCTCCAGGTCGCCGAAACGCGCGTCGAGGTGCGCGATCATGCCGAAGAACCCTGCCGGACCTTTTCCCAGGTACGGCGTGGCGTACTGCTCCAGGTCGATGTGTGGGGCGTGAGGAGCGTTGGTTGGCAGGTAGCAGAGGAACGGCTCGCCGTCGCGCTTCCGCTGGGTGATCCACGCCATGGCGGAGTCGAACCAGAAGTCGGTGCAGTGGCCCCTGTACCGTTTCTCGGTCCCATTGTGGAAGTACCGGCCGTCGATGAGCGGCCAGTCGAATTCGGGCGTGGAGAGCAATTGCCCCCACCCGAGATGGTACACACTCTCGTGGAACCCCTTATCGATGGGTCGGTGCGGAAAGGAGTCGCCAAGGTGCCATTTCCCGAAGATGCCGGTCTTGTAGCCGGCCTCTCCGAACACATCGGCCAGCGTCGGTATGCCAGGCCGGAGGAACGTGCGGCCGGCGGTGACCGAAGTTGCCCCGTTCCGTAGGGCCGTCAGCCCGGTGAGCAGTTGCCCGCGGGTGGGGCTACACATGGGACAGACGTGGAAATCCGTGAACCGCACCGCTTCCCCGGCGAAGGCGTCGAAATTCGGTGTCTTCAGCACCGGATTGCCGGTGAACGAGAAGTCGCCGAGCCCCTGGTCGTCGGTCATGACGATGATCACGTTCGGCTTCGTCTGATCGGCGGCCGAACCCCTTGTAAGCAAAGCTAGTAGAAGTGCCGCCGAGAGCAGCGATCGCATCAAGCGTCCTCCTATTGCAACGGAAACGAAAGGTGCTATCCCGCCAGCATGGCGCGCCGTCGGGCGGGGGACAAGGGAGGGTGTGTGTGTTCGCCAGCCGCACTCGTCGGGCAGAGCCGGAAGTCGGTTCGCTCCGGTCGGGAGGGGGCTGGCGGTCTTGGCGAAAAACTGGGCGAGTTTTCTCGCGGTACACGGTTGCATGCCCCCGTTTCGCCGTTCCGGCCGCTAATGAGCATAGGGAAGATGGCCACGGCGAAAACCGTCAATGGTGCTGGGCGTTCGCGGTGTTGCCCACGTTCCGCAAAAACACATGTCACAATCCGCCGGCGGGCACGTATGAGAAAGTGAAGGATGCAGTGGGAGTGCAAGAAACCTGTCAAACCCGAGTGAACCCTAAGGAGAAAGTCATGAAGCGCATTGCAATGATCGCGACCCTACTGGCGGCCTTTTTCGTGTCGGCAGCCGCGCCCGCCAAGGCGGGAGTGTTTGTGCGGCGGCCCATTGCCCCGGTGCGAACGGCCGTACGCGTCGCCGCGCCCCCCTATTACCGTCCCTATGTCGCACCGCGGGTCTACGCTCGTCCCGGCGCGTACTATTACGGCTACGGCGTACCCTATTGGGGACCGAGCTGGGGCTACGGGCGCGTTACATCGCTGGGCATCGGTGTGTACTAGGCACTACAAAAGGGGGCGTTCTGAGCGCCCTCCTCACCCATCTCGCCACCGGCTTAGCTCGGCTTGGTCTGCGCTTGCCGCTTGTTCCTCGTGCAACGGCTCGGCCAAATGCAGCTCGGCTCGCCTTCGGGGCATCTGCGATTTACGCGGGCGATCGTCGGTGATACACTCGCCGCTGACCGTATTCGAGATTCGTCGTCGTCCACCAACGTGAGGAGCGCGATCATGAAGAGGTGTTTAGTACTCATTGGGTTTCTGTCGGTGGGATGTAGCGCCGAGTCGCCGCTGCCCGCATCGAGGCCAGTTCTCACCTCGGTCGATTCCGCCGGGGATGGCCTCGTCGTCAAGCGAGTCGTGCTGAAGCTTCCCGGCATGGTCTGAGGTGGCTGCGCCGCTTCCGTGCGAAGCGATTTGCAGAACGTCGCGGGGATCACCGACATCGAGACCGATATCGGGAATCGCCTTTGTAAATTCAACTTGAAGGATGAGAAACTTGACCTGGCGGGCAAA
>DATLQY010000832.1:0-3574 GCA_035534975.1 Pirellulales bacterium | reverse complement strand
AGGAATCTCCCAGGATTTACGTGCTCACAGGCGCTTCTGAGCCGAAAAGTTACCCACTAAAAAACGCGAAGAGCCAGAAAATACACGGCCTCGTCGTTAGAAGTCCGACGGCATACAGATTGCGGCGGCGGACCACAGCGTACCTGGCACGACGTCCTTGCCCCGGCCACCGGTGAAGACTTTTTCTACTCGGCCAGAGCTTGACGATACCAGATGCGGGGGGTAAGTCAACTTTGTTCAAAGGGGGGTTGCCGACGCCGTCGTCCATTCGGCTACGAATCGGCCGTGACGGGGCACAAACCAGCCTCGCGGCAACTCGGCGGTTGGCTGCGCTATGGCCCCTTGGAAACCGGTGACAGGCGTGACGAAACACGACCCTGTAGGTCGAAGACACTTTCCTAGCGGCGGACGACCGCGTACACTCATGGGATCATGTTCCGACGTTCTCACCACTCATCTCCACCGGCCCGCTCATCTCGACCGGCCCATTCACCGCGACCAGCCCGCGACGGCCGCGCGTTGCGCCACATCGCGTACCTGGCCTGCTGGCTGTGCCTGGCGCCGCTGGCGAGCGGCTGCGGCGGCTGCCGCCCCGGCGCCTCCGACGACGACGGCCTCTCCGACGAGGAGCGGTTGGCCAAACGCGAGGAGCTGCTGAAGAAAAAGAAACCCAAGCCCGACTTCGAATTCCTGCAGTTCACCACCCAGCCGGGCACCCTGGGCGAGAAAGACAAGAAGGAAATCTATCTCAAGCTCGGCCACTGGACCAGCGCGGTCTTGGATCTGCGGACCAACAATTTCGATTTCCAAGGCGAGCTGGCCACGGAAATGGTCACCTCCAGTTTGCAGGCCGTCGACCTCGACCAGATGCCTTTCCGCCTGCGGACCATCCGCCCAGCCCTGATGTCGAAGGGGCAGAAGAAGTACCTCGAGTTCTCGCTCTTCGCGCCGGTCGACGCCCCCACCCGCTCCGCGGCCACCCGGATTCTGGCCCGCGGCGGGCGCGAAATCGCCGCCGATAATTTCGCGGTCCGGCCGATGCCGGCCCATCAGTACTACTTCGTCGTGCTCGCGGGCTCTCCCGACGCCTACGGCTTCCTCAAGCTCAAAGACTCGATCAAGGCCCCGGCGCCGGAGATGCTCGATCCGTTGACCGAGGCCCATTACCGCGTGGTGTTCCCGCGCATCCGCAGCGTGGCGCCCCTCCCCTCGGGCGCGCTGGGCTGGACCGGGATCGCGTACGTGCTCTGGGACGATCTGGCCCCCGGCAAGCTCTCGCCCGCCCAACAGCAGGCGCTGGTCGACTGGCTGCACTGGGGCGGACAATTGATCGTCAGCGGCCCCCACTCGCTCGATACGCTGAAGGGGAGCTTTCTCGATCCCTACCTGCCGGCGACGGGCGGCGAGACCTGGCCCCTTTCGGCCGAGACGCTCAAGCCCTTGAACGAGCAGTGGCAAGTGGGCAGGCGGCCGCTCGAGCCGGTCCGCGACTGGACCGGCCAAAAGCTCAAGCCGCGTCCCGATAGCCAGGTACTTGCGCGCGCGGGCCAAGAGCCGCTCATCGTCGAACGGCGGGTTGGCCGGGGGCGGGTGGTCGTGTCGGCGTTCCGGCTCGCACAACGCGAACTACACAACTGGCCGAGCTTCGACAACTTCCTCAACGGCTGCCTGATGCGGCGCGGGCCGCGCTCGTTCAACTCAGGCACCGACGACCAGGTGCGGTTCCAATGGCTCAACGGCAAGTACGGTTCGCACGATCCGCGGTTCGTCTCCCGCATGCGCTATTTCACCCGCGACGCCAGCGCCTCACCCGTGCTGTTCGGCGAAAAGCTTCGCGGCCGCAAGTCGAAGCCCGTGGCTCAGCGCGCCGAGGACGAAATGTTCGATGCCGGCTCGGGCACGCCCCCGCCCGGTCACGGAGTGGCCGGCTGGGACGATTTCAGCATGGCCTCCGACCTGGCATTCACCACCTTGCGCGAGGCGGCTGGGATCGAGGTCCCCGACGCCATGTTCGTCGTCTGGACCTTGCTGATTTACGTCGTAGTGCTGGTTCCTTTGAATTGGCTGGTGTTCCGTTTGTTGGGACGGGTCGAGCTGGCCTGGGCGGCCGCGCCGTTCATTGCCGTCGGGGCCGCGGCGGCCGTCACCTGGATGGCGCAGCTCGACATCGGCTTCGCTCGCTCGAAAACCGAGCTGGCGGTGGTCGAGTTGCAGCAAGGCTACTCGCGGAGTCATGTCACCCGCTACACCGCCTTGTACAGCTCGCTGGGCACCAGTTATGACCTGCGGTTCGACGACGCCACGGCGGTGGCGCTGCCGTTCGCCACCGGCAAGGACCTGGGCGTGGGCGATCGGCGGACGAACGTCGATTTTCGCCGTGCCCGCAAGGCCGGATCGGAGAAGGATGGGCTGGCCGACAGCCTGGTCACGCTCGAAGGTCTCGCGATTTCGTCGAATACGACCGGCATGGTCCACAGCGAGCAAATGCTCGCGCTCGACGGCGGTATCGGCTGGGAGCGTCTGGCGGAAAACCGCTACAAGTTGACCAACGACACGGGGCTGGCGCTGGAAGCGGCCGCGGTCGTCGGCGCGGCGAAGGCCTGCTGGATTGGCGCGCTGGACCCCGGCGCCTCGGTCACCGTCGAGTTGCTCCCTACGCCGGCGAACCGCGAAGATCTGTTCGACGCTGAACAGGCTGGCGTGGCGCTCGGCACACGAGGCGGGTTCAACGTCCACCATTTGCTGCGTTTGGCCCAGCAGGAAGAGCTGGGGGGCGAGCTTCGGTTGGTGGCGTACACCAGCCAAGAGCTGGCGGGCCTGACGATCTTGCCGAGCTCTGCGCAGGCCCGACAGTTGGCCCTGGTCGTGGCGCACCTCGAATTCAGCCCGGAGCCGGCACTGGCCAACGACGCCAACCTCACGCCCGATCCTCGCAAGATCGCCCCCGCGGATTCCGCGCCAGGGCCGGTCGAGGGGGAGGGCTGAAGATAGCATGATCGAATTGATCGACTTTGGCAAGAATTACGGCGATTTTACCGCTGTCAAGCGGCTGAACCTGAAGATTGAAGCGGGCGAGATGTTCGGCTTCATCGGGCCCAACGGCGCGGGAAAAAGCACCACGATCCGCTTCCTGGCGACGTTGCTCAAGGCCACCCATGGCGAGGGAATCGTCAACGGCCACAGCGTCACGCGGCGTCCCTTGGACGTCCGCCGCAGCGTGGGCTACATGCCCGACAATTTCGGCGTGTACGATGGCATGAAGGTCTGGGAATTCCTCGACTTCTTCGCCGTGGCCTACCAGATTCCGCGCTCCAAGCGGAAGCAGGTCATTTGCGATGTGCTGGAGCTTTTGGACCTGACCCACAAGCGCGATGACTTCGTCAACGGACTCTCGCGCGGTATGAAACAGAGGCTCTGTCTGGCCAAGACGCTGGTCCACGACCCGCCGGTGTTGATCCTCGACGAGCCTTCAAGCGGACTCGACCCGCGGGCCCGGCTTGAGGTCAAGGCCCTCTTGAAGGAACTGCGGCGGATGGGCAAGACGATCTTGATCTCCAGCCACATCCTCACCGAG
>DATLQY010000831.1:0-5151 GCA_035534975.1 Pirellulales bacterium | reverse complement strand
CGGGTCGTCGAGAACATCCGCCCATTCTTGATCGTGCCTTGGAGCGCGTTCATGTCTTGTTCCTCATTCGGCGGCCCAGTCAACTGCGGCGTCTGGTTTCCGCGTCGTCCCCTGGACGTTAGGCAGCGCCGACGGCGGCGTAGACCTTTCCCTTACCGGTCAACCAATCAACGTCGCCCCGCTCAGCGTGTTCCTTGATCTCCTTTAGGAGTTGAACAGTCTCAGATTCGTAGCACGGCTCGCTCGGGTCGTCGACCGGGATGACCATCTCGACCTCGACCGCGACCACGTACTTCTCGCTCTGAATCAGCCGTGTCCGCTTGATTCGCTGTCCGGGAATACGCATTGGCTAACCTCTACCCGCCATAGTCATGGGCCTCGTCCTCCAGGGCAAACGGATTGCGCACCTGCCGCGAGAACCGTTACCGTGAAGGAAACGGTGTGCGGCCAAGCCACGCGATCAGAGACCCAGCCAGCGGCGCACGACCTGCTCCACCGCCGCCAACTGGCCGGCGGGCAAGTCGCCCAGCTTTCGCAGTAATTTGACCTGCGGCACGGTTAGCACCTGCTGGGCGTCAAACACTCCAGACGTCAAGAATCTCGCTTTGACATCCACTTCAAACCGCGTCCCCTGCAGACTGGTGGTGTGAGCAACCACGGTAACCAGCATCCGATCCAGCGGGTCAGTCGGCACGCTCAGCACCAGGCATGGCCGCACTTTGGCTGCCATACCCAGATCGACGATCCAAACGGAGCCGCGGTCAACGGGGCGCATGGGTAGCCTCTGCGGCGTCCAGGGCGCGGAATAGCTCTTCGGCGGCCTCGACCAACGCGGAGTCCGGCACGTCCCCTTCGGCGGCTGGCGAAATTCGGCGGAGGATCTCGACAGCGGCGAAGTGCTTGTCGCCCTCCGGGAGGATATCGAACGATTCTAATAGTCGCTGCACGGCATTGCTCATAGATCCTCTCCGAAGGTCTTTTCCGAATTGCGGCGCACACACTCCATCGTACCACCGGCAGGCACCCTCGACAATCGACGACGGCAGATACGAAGAGGCAGTTCAACTTCACCCGTCCGTTTGCCGTGAATGCTCGCGCCCAGATTGCTTCCGAACCGACTCGATCGAGACCATACGCTCACGGTCTTGACCTTCCGCAGCCTTCAGACGGTTGAGCAGCCCCTCCAAGTCGCCGCCACAGTCATCCAGGATCTTCTGCCGCGCCTGGCGGACCTCATCCACGATGGGATCACGGTTCATATTCTCTGGTCCTCTGGGGTTTCTAGAATCTCCTTGGGCGTCACAATGATCGGCGTAAACCGGCCCAACTCCAGATTAGTCTCTCGTAGCCGGCGGACGATTTCGCCGTTGGCGATGTGAGCACAGTTCCAAGTTATCAGGTAGTCCATCTCGTAAGCCACGGCAAAGGCGAAATGGGGCAAGTCCGCCCGCGCTCGACCCACGAGGCCCAATTTCTCGTCGTAAGCGTGGACGAGCGCGCGCACGTCGTTGTTCAACTCGAGGACCGGCAACCCATCGAGAATCGCAAGTCGGCGTGTCGCCGCGTCCGCGTCGCCGCAGCGAATCTCGTCCAACACGGCCTCCGAGACATAGATGTCGAATCGGTTCCGGGCGTCGCGCCACCACTCATGAGTAATCTGTTGATGAGCAGCTATGATCAGGTCCCGGCTTGGGTGGGCCGCCAAGTAACTCGGAATGGTCGTCTCCAAATAGACGTTGGGCATTGATCGTAACTCCAGTCGCATCTCCGCGGCCTAACGCCTTGAGTTTGGCGCGGCCATGCCAATTGGCTGGTTTGGCATTGTCTCGGCGGTAATGGTCACACGTTCGCCCATGACCAGATTCCGAGCGCCTCATTGGCCAGTCTGGACGAACGGTCTCGCACCGCCCTCACGTCCCAGCGACCGTTGTGTTCCTTGATTTGTCGAGCAAGTGCCGTCAGCGGTGAATAGCCTGCCTTCTTGGATTCAAACGGGTCTTGACCGGCCGAGCTATTCGCGGGCGCGCTCAATAGGCAGAGGTTCCCAATCGTGTGGACGATGACAGGTAAGCGATCGTCCTCGGCTTCGGCGCCAAGATAGCTCCGCCACGGCTCATCCAGGGTCTGCGGAATCATGTGCTCGATCGTGTTCACAGTGCTGTAGTCCGGGAACTGACCATGTGTTTGGAATCTCTTGTCGATCTCCATCAGCAACATGCGCGAGAACGCAAGGTCGTTCCTTCGATAGGTGGGCTTGCTCTTCACTGCGTCCTCGAATTCGTGATCCGATATCCACACGACATGGTGCTTGAAGCGTTCGTGAAGCGCCTTAACGTGATTTGGCTCGTTAATGATCTTCCCGAGTAAGGACGGGAACATCGCATCGTACTGCGTGGTCACCTGCTCGGTCATCTTGCGACGAACGAGGAGCACGAGCGTTTCGCGCAAAATCGCACGCGTACTGTCGTCGCTAAGTGTTCCAGCGGCATTTGCTCTTAGCACCGACAAGACAAAAGGCGTACTCGATTCCATGCGAGTGTTGCCAATCGAAATCAGAAGCTGGTTGACTGCTTCGTCCTTGTGCGGGTGCGACAATGGGTCGGTGATCGTTCGATAAAGAGGTGCACTCGCGAAAATATCCGCAAGATACTGCTTCGCCAATCCGGACGTGAGGTTGCGGTTCTTACCCTTGAAGTGAATGTACACCTTTCGATGCTTGCCCACCATCTTCGTTTCTCCAATCGAGATCAGATGGCGGAGATACTCTTCAAACCGGTCGTCGTCGTCCAGCATGCGAATCGCGGCCAACCACTGGTTGTTATGAAGCTCTTCCGAATTCTCGTTCGCGTGCATGATCGGACGAAACAGATAGTTGCACAGTAGCTCACTTGCCGTAAGGGGCATACCCTTGTCGTTCAGGCTCTCGAAAATTGCTTGGGCGTCATCCTTTTGTTCGTCAAGAGGAATCCAAACGATCTTGAGGCACGTCAACAACACCTGGGCCAATTGCCACAAGGCGGGCACATCCGAATAACCCATCTTGAGCTTCTTGAGCGCGTACTTTTGGAAAGCATCCACCCCATTCTTGCCGGGCCGGTACATTTGAAGATCGGTCGGAAGCGACGGGCTTTTCGGATTCGAATCGCTGCCAGACGCAACGCGATACGTGGGTAGTCGATCGCCTTTTGAGGAAAAGACTTTTAGTTTTAGATAATCATCGCATCCGCCCACGTCATTGAAAATGTATTTCTTGAGCTCGTCAAGGTAACGATGGGCGTCGCCTGACAAGTGTTTTTTTGCGCGGATCTGCTCTCGAATGATCCCCAGGAGGAGATAAATCGTCGTGATTCGTTGTTGGCCATCAATCACCAAGAATTCCTTCAATTCGGGCGTCCCCGTTTCCTCCATCACGACAATTGGCCCGAAAAAATGCTCGACTTGATCGAATTCGGAGCCCCTATCCAGTTCCTCGATGATTTGCTCCTGAATGTCGACGAAGAGCTGGTCCCACTGCCTCTTCTCCCATGCGTAGCCACGCTGGAAAAATGGAATCTTGAAGCGAACTGTGCCGCCGAGGGTTTCTTGGAATGTGCGATTTTTTACGTGGTCAGTCGGCATGGATCAAAACGTGCGTCGAAGTTGGTTGGCAAGCGTGATCGCGCATCCTGTCGCTGAAAAGAAAATTGTTTCTTTGATCTCGAAAGACGACCAAAGATTTGTGTTCACGCGCAGCGAGGAGCGGATGCGCTGAACGTGGCGTTTGCTCACGGTTGGGATGTCCCGGGAACCAGTTTAGCACCTTAGAGCGGTTCAAACAAGCTACGGGCCGGCAGCACTTGCAGGCGACTGTGGTCTGTGAATTGGCCGACCGCGGTTGAAAACCGCGCTGGAGGCATTCGTCGCTTGCTTGTGTTCGGTTGTCGTACCCCCGCGACTGTCCTGCCCATTTCGAGACCGCGGAGCGGCCGAAAGCACGTTCCCACGCAGAGCGTGGGAACGAGGACCCATCCGCAACCCCCAATTGCGCTCATTCGGGCGTTTCACCCGGGGCGTCGGAAGGGGGTTCGGCAATTGGCTCGCCCACTTGCACCGCGTCCTCCCCGCCCTCATCCCGCGGGACGCGGACGGCGGCGGCGAGCGTGTCGCCCTCGTCGAGCGACATGATCCTCACTCCCTGCGTGTTGCGGCCGATCGAGCTGATCTCGCCCGCCACGATCCGCTGGAGCTTGCCGCGCGCGGTCATCATCAACAGCTCGTCGTCGTCGCGGACGCTGACGATGCTCACCACCGGCCCGTTGCGCTCGGTGGCCTTGATGTCGCGCAGGCCCTTACCGCCGCGGTGCTGCGTGCGGTAACGACGCGTCGAACTGCCCCCCTCTTCGCCTGATTCGTCCCCTTCCTCCTCCGGCTCATTCACCGGGGTGCTAACGCCCCCCGCGTCGTCGCTGGATTCGTCCGCTTCGTCGTCGGCTTCCATCACAGGTGGGCTGACGCCCCCCGTTCGCCCGCCCTCCTCGTCTTCGGCCTGCGCCTCACCCGGGCGTTCCTCCTCAAGGGCCGGGCTGTTGGGTCCAAAATCGGTTCGCTTGCCATAGCCGTTGCGGCAGACGGTCAAGAGCGTGGCGTCGGGATCGGCCACGACCATGCCCACCAACTCGTCGCCGGAGCCGAGCTTGATGCCTTTCACGCCGCTCGAATTTCGTCCCATCGGCCGCGCGTCGGACTGGCGGAAGCGGATCGCCATGCCTCGGGCGGTCGAGAGCACCACTTCGTCGCCCGTCCGCGCCACGACCACGTCGACCAGCTCGTCGTTTTCCTTGAGCTTGATGGCGATGATGCCGTTGCGCTGCGGCCGGCCGTATTGCGACAAGGGGGTTTTCTTGACCAGGCCGCGGCGCGTGGCCATCAGCAAGTAGTGGTCGGGCTGGGTAAAGTCGCGCACCGCGCGGCAGTCGGCGATCGTCTCGCCGTCGGACAGGTTCAAGAGGTTCACGATCGCCCGCCCGCGGCTCTCACGGCTCAACTGCGGCAGGTCGTAGACCTTCTGCCAGTAGACCTTGCCGCGGTTGGTGAAGAACAGCAGGTAGTCGTGGGTGCTGGCGGCGAACAGGTGCCGGATTGGATCTTCGTCCTCGGTCTTGGCCCCCTTGA
>DATLQY010000830.1:0-4028 GCA_035534975.1 Pirellulales bacterium | reverse complement strand
CTTGGGGACTTGTCGCGATCGCGCTGGCGCTGATGTCGCTTGGCTTGATAGGGATTGCGCGGAGCGAGGACTTGGCCGAAGGGCCGGGAGGATACACGCGGCAGCAATTGGTTTGGTCGCTCTTGGCGCTGGCGGCCATGTTCCTGACGACACTGCCCAGCTATCGCATCCTATGTCGCTGGAGCTACGTGGTATTCGCCCTGACACTCGCGCTTTTGGCGCTGGTCTACTTCTTTCCATCGGTGCATGGAACGCACCGATGGATGCGGCTGGCGGGGCTGAGTCTGCAACCATCGGAGTTGGCCAAAGTTGCGTTCGTCCTGGCCTTGGCCCGTTACCTTATGTACCGTGCGAACTATCGCCGGTTTCGCGGGTTGTGTGTGCCGCTGGCGCTGACATTGGTTCCCGTCGTGCTGGTGTTACGCGAGCCCGACCTGGGAACTTCGCTGGTCTTCATACCGGTGCTGTTCGCCATGCTTTTTGCGGCTGGCGCGCGAAAGCGCGATCTGGCGGCGCTAGCGCTGTGCGGGATGTTGACGCTGCCGGCGCTTTGGACGCAGATGAGCCGCGAACAGCGTTCGCGCGTGACCTCGCTCTTCGAACAGACATCGCCCGGCGAGCGGCCCACCGACGACGGCTACCACCTGCACCAGGCCAAGCAACTCTTGGCCCTGGGCGGAGTCTGGGGAAGCTGGCTCTCGGGCGAGCCTGTCGACGACCGCGCCGTCTACCGTTTGCCCGAGGACCACACAGACTTCATCTTCACCGTGTTGGGAGAGCGGTTCGGGTGGCTCGGCTGCTTAGGCGTACAGTGTCTGGTCGTGCTCTTGAGCTGGCGCGGCCTGGCCGTGGCAGCAGCGACGACGGAGCCGTTCGGCCGACTTGTGGCCGTCGGTGTGGTCGCGCTCTTCGCGGTGCAATCGCTGATCAATACGGCCATGACCGTGGGCCTGTTGCCCGTCACCGGCCTGTCGCTCCCTTTGGTCAGCTATGGCGGCTCGGGGCTGGTGGCCCATTCCTTGGCGTTGGGTCTGGTGCTGAACATCGGCCTGAGGCCGGGCTACGAAGTGGCCGGCGAGCCGTTTCGCTTTTCAGGGAGAAGCCGAGCGGGCTAAGATCATGCCGCAGGCTTGCCCGGTGGTCCGTGACGTTGGCATCATCGGTCACCTTGTAGAAGAGTAGCGTTGGTGGGCGGTGCCAGACCATTGGTGGGCCGTCACTCGCCAGAGGCGAGCCGACCCGCTGCGCGGGTGCCCCGCCACCCTACACGCTTTAAGCCATGTTTGGTTGCGGCCCAAGGCCGCGTCACGCGCAATCCAGCATTACTACAGCCCGGCGGCGGGCAAGTGGCCTGGAACATAACCCGATGCGACGATTGATCCTGCGGCTCGCGACGTCCCTCCGGTACCGGCCCTCCCATTGCCAAAGGCGCGACGCCGAGGGTAGACTCTTGCGAATGCAAGCACACTCGTGGGGGCGAAGATGACCGCCCCGGAGAATTCGGCCGCCGGCGCCGGCGTCGAGCGACCCCCGGCGGCCGGTCGACCCCCGGCGGACGGTGCGCCGGCCCTACCCGCCGAGACCGCCGCGCCCATGACACCCGACGACCCGATCTCGGGAGACTCGGGCGTCGTAACCGCCTTGGGTGGGCCAGCCGACCAGACTTCGCTGCCCCGGCGCGTCAAGACGTTTCTCGTCGGCAAGCCGCGCGACCTGCGCGATGAATCGGTGTTCCACAATGTCTCGCTGGTGGCTTTCCTCGCCTGGGTCGGTCTCGGGGCCGACGGCTTGTCGTCGAGCTGTTACGGTCCGTCCGAGGCGTTTCACAACCTCAAGGGCCACACCTACCTGGCGGTGTTCCTGTCGCTCGCAACGATCCTCACCGTGTTCGTGATCTCGAAGTGTTACAGCCACATCATCGAAGAATTCCCAAGTGGCGGCGGTGGGTACCTGGTGGCGTCGAAGCTCTTGGGGCGGCCGGCGGGCGTCGTGTCGGGTTCGGCGCTGTTGGTCGATTACGTGCTGACGATCACCGTCTCGATCGCGGCGGCCGGCGATGCGCTCTACGGCCTGTTCGAGTCGTACATTCTCGACGGGGTACGCTTCCTTCACCAGTACCCGGTTTTCTCCTGGCTGCCTGAGCCGCGCGACAACTGGAAGCTATTCTGCGAGTTGGCGGCCATCGTATTGTTGATCGTGATGAATCTCCGTGGCGTGCGCGAGAGTGTCACGGCGCTGATGCCCGTGTTTCTGTTGTTCCTCGCCACGCACCTGCTGCTGATCGGCGGCTCGTTCGTGTTGCACCTTTCCGGCGTGGGCGAAGTGGCCATGGAGGTGACGGGCGAAGTCAAGAAGAGTCTGGCGGACCCCCAGTTTGGAATGTGGGCGATGCTGGCGCTTTTGTTGAAGGCGTATTCGATGGGCGCCGGCACGTACACGGGAATCGAAGCCGTCTCGAATAGTATGCCAGTGATGCGCGAGCCCCGCGTCGCGACCGCCAAAAAGACGATGATCTATATGGCAAGTTCCTTGGCGTTTACCGCCGGCGGCCTGATGCTTGCTTACTTGCTGCTTCGCATCTCGATTCCGGAGCCCGTTGCCGGCAAGGCGATCAAGACGATGAACCAGGTCCTGACCGAAAAGTTTCTCGGCGACGTCGGCTTGGGCGGCGGCGGCTTCGGCGGGGTGCTGCTTTGGTTGACCATGATCTCCGAGGGTGCCTTGTTGTTCGTCGCGGCCCAGGCCGGCTTCATCGACGGTCCGCGCGTGCTGGCCAACATGGCCCACGACTCGTTCATGCCCCACTGGTTCGCCAATCTCTCGGAGCGTTTGGCCACGCACAACGGAATCCTCTTGATGGGTCTATCCGCGATCGCGGCATTGTTGTACACCGGCGGCGAGGTCACGCACCTGGTGACCATGTACTCGATCAATGTGTTCTTGACGTTTTCCCTGTCGATGATCGGCATGAGCCGGCACTGGTGGCAAGAGCGCGGCCGAAGCCCGATCTGGCGGCGCCGCTTCGGACTGTTCGTGTTCGGCGCGGCGATGTGCCTGGCCATCCTGGCCGTCACGATCTACGAAAAATTCGATGAAGGCGGTTATGTCACGCTTTTGGTCACGTTCTTGCTGGTCGCGATGTGCGCCGGAACGTGGCGCTATTACCGTGGTGTCGTGGCCCGGCTCAAGCGTCTCAACGACACCCTCGGCCAGGTGACGGCCGCGGGTCCGCCCAACCTGGCCGAGCCGAACCCCGATCAACCTACCGCCGCGATCCTGGTCGGGGGCTACGGAGGCCTGGGAGTACACACGTTGTTGAACGCGGTCCGCTTCGGCCACGGAAACTACAAGAACATGGTTTTTCTCTCGGCGGGCATCGTCGATTCGGGAAATTTCAAGGGAGCCGACGCCGTCGAAGACTTGAAGCGGCACACCGAGGCCGCGCTGGGTCAGTACGTCGACCTGGCGCAGCGGCTGGGGTTGCCGGCATCATCGTACATGGCCATCGGCACCGACGCGGTGGACGAGCTGGAACACCTCTGCCTCACGATCGCAAAACAATACCCGAAGGTGGTTTTCTTCGCCGGGCAGTTGGTGTTCCATCGCGACACCTGGTACCAACGGTTCTTCCACAACCAGACCGCCTTTTCCCTGCAACGGCGTTTGCAATGGGACGGCATCCCGATGGTGATTCTGCCGACGCGGGTACGCTGACATGTCTCTTCAACGACCCGCTCAATGGTTGCGAAGATGGGACGATCTCTGTTGGGAACGCCCTCCACGGCGTTCCGGGAAGCTGGTGCGACGTCGTCCGACAATGAGACATTTTGTCACGAGAACGTGGTGGCTGGTGGCAGAGCCTAAGCGATGCCCCGGTTCGTGGGGCAGGCCGTAGTTGGCTATAGGTAGGAAAAGAGCGGGGACGCCTCGAAAGCGGTTTAGAGTGGAGTTGTTGAATTCCCCCCAAACCCCGTTACAGGAGGTCGTCCCCGTGAGTAAGAGCAAAGCGTATCGTTCGACGGATGTCA
>DATLQY010000829.1:0-10310 GCA_035534975.1 Pirellulales bacterium | reverse complement strand
GGTTGTCGGATCGAGTAGGTTCTCCAGCAACCGCTGTCCGCGCGTGGGAATTTCCCCGACCAGCAGGTGCTCGTCGGTAACCAGCATTGCGCGTACTTTGTCAGTGGCCATGTGAATTTCTCGCCGGCCGCCGCGGCGGTTCCATGTGTGATCCGAAACGTCGCCGTAGCCGTAAGGGAGTGCGACCCATCTCCGAGTCGGACTGCGCGATTGCTCGACGGCGCGATTGCTCGACGAGCAAGAATAGCTCACGTCACGGCCCGCGCGAACGCCGCGGGTCCGGTACTGGAACGAGCCGGCGTCTATCGGCCGCGCTCAACGATCCGATCATGTCGCCTTTGACGGCTACACCAGTTCTGGAATCTTCTCGCGATCGTCGAGCAGGTACACCGGCCGACCATTCAGGTCGGGAATGGTTGTCACCGGGTCGATACCTAACACCTGATGATAGAGTGTGGCCAACATGTTCTGGGGTGTGTACGGCCGACCCGTAGCCCGGTCTCCTTGCGCCGTCGTAGCCCCGATCACCTGGCCCATTTTCAGCCCACCCCCGGCGACGAGCGCGAAGCCGACATCGTTCCAGTGATCGCGGCCTGCTCCCGCGTTGACTCTCGGCGTTCGGCCCATTTCGCCCCAGACCAGAACCGCCACGTCTTGGTCCAGGCCGCGCGCATACAAATCGGTAATCAGGGCGTACAGACGCTGGTCGAGTTCCGGCAGCAACTGGCGCAAGGCCGGGAAGATTTTGCCGTGGTGGTCCCAGGGACCGGCCAGGTCCCAGGTCTTGCTTTCAGCGTTCGCCGTGAGCGTCACGACTTGGACGCCCGCTTCCACCAGGCGGCGTGCCTGGAGGAACTGGGTCCCTCCAGCGTAGAGTGCTCGGACCATAGCCGGCTCTTTCGTGACGTCGAAGGCATCGCGCGCCTTGGGTGTGGTAACAATGTCCAGGGCTCGCGCCGTGAACGCCTCCATCCCCTCCATGTTGCCGTGCGCGCCATCGATGTCGCGCCGCAGGGTGTCGAAGGAACGCAACAACTCTCTGCGATCGCTCATGCGATCCAGCGTCACGCCCGCGACCGGGCTCAGGGAATTCATCTGCTCGCCGCCAGGAACGAAGGGACGATGGGCCACGCCCAGGTAGTCAGCCGCGCGGACCGGGTCGTCGCAGAAGCCGTCGAATGCGACATATGGAGGCATGGCGGGAACGGCCCCGCCACGCAATTTGCTGACCACGGAGCCAAACGTCGGACGGTGGGATTGCTTCTGCAAGGTGTTCGGGTAGCCGGTCAAGAGCAACGGCGGGTTGTGGCCCTCAATGTATTCCATGAAACTCATGTTGCGAATCAGCGACATCTTGTCGGCAATTCTCGCTTGCAAGGGCATCAGTTCGCAGATGTCGAAGCCGGACACATTGGTCTGGATGGGATTGAACTGACCCCGGAACTCCGCCGGGGCGCCGGGCTTCATGTCATACATATCGATGTGGCTTGGTCCGCCATGAAGGTAGACCATAATGATCGATTTCACCGAGGCCTTGGGGTGAGCGGCCCCTTGCGCCCTCAGGCGGAGCAAGTCGGCCAAGGTGAGGCCGCCGAGGCCTAGGGCGCCGACTCTGAGGAAGCCACGACGGGAAATGGGATCGCGGGACCGGTCATTGGAGCCCAAGAACGTCAACATGGGTAGCTCCTTTGGAAACGTGGTTCGTCGTAGACGAGGGGGAGTAATTTGCTGGCCGCCTGCGGTTGGCCGGCCTGGATCGCGTCGAGGATGCGGGTTACGTCGCTCATCGCGGTCAGTATACCACCAACCGACAGGTTTTGGACTCGTTCCAGGCATGGGATCAGACACCGGAACAGGGCACGTACCGCGCCTGCTAGGTACTTCGGCGCGGGAGTCAGATTCTTTCTGTGTACGTTAGGAGCGGAATCCATGGATTCAGGTTGTCGCCCGCGTCCCGCGTCCAACGTGCCATACGGTTGTTCGAAGTCATTAAGAATCTGGTGGGTCGGTCATGATACGGGAAAGAAGCCAGCCTACACCGGCAACCCCAAAACCGATCCAACCTACAGTTGGTGTGACGGCGTCCAGCCAGCTTGCAATGATGAGAACAGTGCCGCCCAACCAAAGCACCCAACAGAATTTGTGCATCGCGTTCCTTTGGAGTTTCACCGACGTAAATGTACGTGTCACCGCTTGGGCGTCAGCAGCTTCACGAGCTTGGCGAAGGGCTTGGCCATGCCCATCAGCATGGCGCGCCGGAGGACGGCGGGCAAGGGCGAGCTTCCTGCTGGCGTGGACCACCAGGGCGCTGTCTACGCGGCCTACGTCGGAGGACGGCGGGTTCAGAAACTCATGTTGAAATAAGCTATGCCCATGGAAAACATCATTGCGGAAACTCCGGACGGGACTTAGTTAGCCGCGCCGCCCAGCTCGCCTACGCCCGTGGCTCGCTCGGGCTACGCTTGCCGCTGGCTCCTCGCGCCGACAACCTGGCCAACCCCAGTGGGAGCAAGCTCGCTCGGGCGTGATGGTGACTTTATCACGGGGCGCTCTCGACTGGCGGCCGCTGAGGTTCCGACTTCGCCGTCCCCGCTGCCGCTGCTTCCGCCTGATTTCGATCCTGGCCATTGACGGTCACTCGGCCGCCTTCGAGCCGCACCTGATCGCCCTGTTGCACGGTACCGAAATCGACGTCGTTAATCGTCAATCGCGAATTCTCCAGGACGATCGTTTGGTTATCGAGCTTTACCTCCACTCGCGACTCAGTCGAACTAACCTGGCTGTTGTTCCATTGACCATTGTCGGCTACCGCCGTGATCATCACGCCATAGCTGGTCACCGTGGCGGTTGCGCCATTGATGCTGACGTTGGCATTTGCGCCGGGAGCAGTGACGCTGTTGTTCGCGCTGTTGATGGTTGTTCGTATCTCCGTTGAAACGGCCGGTGCGACTTCGAATCGTGTTTGGGTGGAGAACCCAACGAATCCCAGTACCAAGAGAACGGGGACGACCAACAGTGCCAACAGGACGACCACCAGAACGACCACCCAGGCGACCGACTTCCCCGCGCCGCCTTCGTGGGAATCGTGGGAATTGCTCAAGGGATTGATCTCCGAATCGTGTTCGAACTTACCCGCACCGCCGGTTATTCGTTCGCAGTCCCACGAGTTTGGCGAGGGGCAAAGTCATATCCAATAGCTTGACGTGCGGGTGGCAGGAAGGCAAGTGGGCGGCAATCAAGGCTGGATGGTGGCACGGATTTCGATCGGTGTTTCGTCAGATTCCGCAAGTGCCTTGTCGATGGAGCGGATCAAGTCGCGGCAGATTTCCAGACCACGAGAGGGGACGCTGGAACCTTGCGTGTGAAGCAGTTGTTCCTTTCCAGCCCGGACGGAAAACGTGTACGAAGCCAACTGGGCTCCTCGTCGCGGCTTCTTGCCGGAGACACGCGCCGACACGATCAGCCCCTCGCCGGGCGAACGGCTGGCGGCGAGCTTCAACTCGCCGGCCTCGCCCGGTTCCCCCAGGAATGCGATCAGCACCTCGGCAAACGACTTGCCGGTGAGCGGTTGTGCCTTGAGCTTTTCGGTCGACGAAGTCCAAACCGAATCGGCCGACTGAAAACCGTCGGGCAGGTGAACTTCGATCACGATCGCGGCGATGCGTCGCACGGCCGTGGTCAAACGGGCGGCTGCCAGATCGTCCGCCTCCAACGCCGCAAGTTCCTTCTTCATCGCCGGCAACGCGGCGAGGGTGCTCGTCACGCAAAGCACCAACACCAACGCACATAAAGTTCGCAGCATGGCGTGGGTCTCCTGTTATATGGCGACGAACATTATAACACGCGGGATGGATCTTCAATCCCACGAGAGACACCGGTCTTCGCCCACCGCGGCGACGAACGGCTCGTGGCAAGGCGCTGAGGCAGGCCACGGCATGGAGGGAGGCGGGGGCTGCCGAAGGGGCCCTCGCATCGTGGTCTCGGGGCAACCGCTAGGGTTCGTTCAAACCTGGCTTCGTTTGCCCTTTCTCGCCGACGCGATAGGTACGCTAGCCGACGGATGCCGCGCGATTCCCAAGAACCAAGCCGTCTTCGACGACAGTGCCGTCGGCGAAATCGAAGGACGAGAATTGGAAGCGGTCGTTTCGGATCTGCGGCTCGGCGTCGAAGTGCGTGACTTTGATTCGCAGATCGCGCATGAGGTGCTCCGGTCGGTTCGTCGACGATTCTTGAGAATGCAGTTCGCGAACATACCAGTGCCCCGCCCCATCTTGCGCCCAGGAATAGTCGCCCTTGCCGTACAGGTCGTAATTCGTCGGTTTGATAATTTCATAGCCGGTGATGTTGCCACCGGCGGCGAGCGAGGCCACGAAGAGCATATAGGATCCGGTGGCGAGTGATCCCGTGGCACTGCGACGCTCGACGACGACCTGATCCGGCGGGTCGCGTTTGACGACGAACCGCGTGCCCTTCGACCGGCGCGACGTCGGACTGATCAATTCCTTGAGATTGATCGTCCCTTCGAAGCGGAACCAGGTCTGCTCCGGGCGCAGCTTCAATTCACGGACGTAGCCTTCCCCGAACTCGTGCTTGACGTAGCGCCGCGCCTGAAGAAACGACGGAAAATACACCATCAATTCGCCGGGGATCTCGATCATCTCGCCTTCTTGGATCGCGTCGTGCGATTGCCCATCGCGCGGCTTTTCTCGCGTGGGCGCAGGGACGACCTGTTTGAGACGGTATTTCCAATAGGTACGATCCCCGTCCCAGATGACCGTCGCTTTCAGCTCGAGCTGGCTCACGGTCTCGTTGACCTCCACGGTCAATTCGCCCTTGGGGTAAAGCGTCAAGTTGGTGGTTTGCACGTCGAGGAGCGTTTTGAGGAGCGTACGATCGCCCTCCACCGGCGCCTCGTCCCTTGCCTGAACGGGTTCGGTCGTCGCGCCCTGCTCGGCAGGTGCTTTGGACTCCTCAAAGGCGCTGGTGCCTGGCTCAGTACCGGCCCGCGACGACGCGAGCGGGCTGATCGTGCCGGCAACGAACACCACGCCAAGTGTGGCAACGGCCAGTAACCAGGCGACGGACCGGGCCACGGGGTCGCGACGGCGGCGCACGGCCAGGATTGCCCGGATGCGGCGCTCGAAGCCGCGGCAGCCGGCCATGGCCACCGCCGACGACGGCGGCGCAGGATGAGGCAGGCTCAGTTGCTCTGCGAAATCCAACAACACGCGCGCGTAGCGCGTGGGAGGCTGGCCGGTGGCCAGCGCCCAATCGTCGCACGCCGCTTCGCGTTCCACGCGCATCCGCCACGCCGCCAGCCACGCCATAGGGTGGAACCAGTACACCGCGGATGCCGTGCGCGCCAACAACTGCCAACCGACGTCGCGTCGAACGACATGGGCCAGTTCGTGCGCCAGCGCCGCGGCCAGGTGCCCCGCCGGCCAGCGTTCCCAGCCGCACGGCAGCACGATCGTAGGCCGCCGCCATCCGACACCGAGCGGAGAATGTACTTCATTGCTTTGGCGCAGCTCAACCGCCCGCAATTGCCCACTTTGCAAAAGCAATCCGCGAACAAGGCCATGGCAGTGCTCTTCGCCGATGATGGCGGCCCGTTGAACCAACTGCCGAGCAACCCACATCGAGCGTGCCGTCCAGGCGAGTGCCATGGCCATAGGCAAGGCCCATAGCGCCAACCACACCAAGGTCGGGAGGGGCAAGGAGACCGTTGCCGCGGGACGACGAGCCGACACCGTTTCGAGCAACGGGATTTCGGCGGCGTCACCCGCATCGCGCCGGAGCGGCGCGAGTTCGTGTCGTGATGGCGCTACATCGGCCGGACCGTCGGCGGTCAGGGCGTCCTTCCCAAGCACGTCGCGTGAGTGGGCGGAGGCGAACGGCACGTCGACAATCGATTTGTCAGCCATCGACAGGTGGGAAAGGCCGAGGTCAAGCCACCCGGTCCGCAACTCGGGCAACGCGGCGATCAATGCCGGAAGCACCAGCGTGGCGATGACGCTGAGGGCCCAGACTCGGTGACGGATTGCCGCCGAGGCCGTTCGCAGCGAACAGATCACCAAAGCCGCGGCCAGCCACACTGACGTGACCGCGAACACGACTCGCACCGCCCAGCCCGTCCAAAATGCATCGACCGTGAGTATTTGGCTGAACATCATTGCTGGTTCTCCAGACGGTTTGACGTGGGCTTGCTGTCGGCATCGTCGATCAGTCGCCTGATCCGCAAGAAGTCGTCGGGCGAGAGCTTGCCCGCCCAACCGTCGACCAACGCGGCGACGGCATCGGCGGGCTGATCGGCGAAGAAATTCCGCACCAGGTTTCGCAACGCGGAACGGCTGATTTTGCGCTTTGCCGCGGCGGGGCGATAGAGATAGCGCTTTCCCTCCTGCCGAAACCTTACCACGCCCTTGTCCGCCAGAAGGTTCAACATCCCGCGCACCGCGGAATAGCTTGGCGCATCGGAGATCGCGCTGCGGACGTCGGCCACCGACGCCTCACCCAAGCGGTACAGAGTCTCGACGATCTGCCGCTCGCGCTTGCCGAGTTCCAGGGGAGATGACCTGGTCACGTGGTTGAACTCCTGGTGGATTGCATGGATCGCGGCCGCCGCTCAAAGTCACCCTACGTGCCAGTAAGATAGCACATGTCAGTAGAATAGCACTTCAACGCCGGCGGTCAATAGGCTGCTTGGGGGATTCTTTTTCATCGTCACCACCGCAGACGATCCGCGGTCGGCCGACGTGCGCCAGCGCGGACCGTGGTCGCCGCCGTGACGACGATCAACACGACGAATGTCAACATTCTCGCGCGACGCAAAGAGAATTCTGCGGAATCCTTAGACATGGCTAGAGTTCGCTGAGCCATCGCCGTGCAAATGAATGAAGGTCTCGATCATGGTCAAAACTAGACCAAGGAGGTTCTAAGTCGCCATTCTCCTGGAACGCATCGTAGCCGGCGTCGATGACGATTCCGGAATGGGACCGCCGCAAGGCCGCTAAGGCACGGCGCAAACCATCAACGTCGCTGGGCGAAACTCGCAATTCATGGCCGTCATCAAGCGCCAGCGAAGCCGAGTCGTCGGTTTCATCAAACTCGAAGTCGGCGATGTGGAGCGCCCTAAGGCGCTTGAGCGTGATCAGCGCTTCGAACCCCGCGGCCCTCGCCATGTCGTCGTCGATCGCGAGTTCTTCCAACGATTCCAGCGGCGCCAATTTCGCCAGGCCGGCGCCGCTGACCGAGGTCCCGTTCAGGTTAAGTGACTTCAACCTTGCGAAGCCGGCCAGCCGGTCAAGATCATCGTCGCCAACCGATGAATCGTGCAAGTCGAACTGTTCGAGTGCACATCGTCCCAATGGCCTTTGTCCCACGTGTAGGTGCCATCCGGATTTCGAATACTACCATGGACGAAGCAGCCATCGACGTTCAACATTCGCAATTGCCGCATGTCGCTCAGTGCGGCGGCCATTCCGGGAGTGAACCCATCAAGGTGGATGTCGAGAAAGCGCAAGCTGGGCAATCGTGCCAATCGCTTGAAAAACTGTTCATTCCATTTCTCGTGATTTTTGGCATCATTTACATACCAGACCAGAGCACCGACGATGCGTCGCCGAAAACGGTCGGCCCCGACAACATCGAGCCATTTCGGTCCCCAACGTTCGAAGTAGACGCGTCTCTCGCCACCAATCCCCGCGATCACTGCGTCAGATTCATCGGCCCGGTTACGGGCCGCGGCGCACCACGCGCAGAGTATTGCCGCCAAGCCCACGCCGATTAGCATTGTGCGCAGGCTCCAACGGAACCGCGGCCGATAGCGACGCATCAGCCATTCCCAAATGACTCCCGATACGACCAAAATCAACAGCCAAACCACGAGATTGCCAGCCAGCGCGACCGTACTGTAGGCCCACGAGTCGGCACTACCAAACATACCCGCGACGAGGAATTGCCGGTACCAGATCAACGGCCAGCCGAGCTATGGAGCCACCGACTACCACGGGTTCGCGGCCGTACATCGGCCCATTCACCCCAACGGGCCGGACGGGCGCGAAGTCGCCACATATACTTCACGCGGCCATCCAGGTTGGTCGGCGGCGCACACGTAAGGTCGCGGCGCGAGCAGGGTAAGCTCGACGTGAACGAGGCCGCAGGAGCGGCCGAAGAGGCGTTCCCACGCGGAGCGTGGGAACGAGGGCAAATCGGCATTCAAGATGCCGGCGGCCGATGACCACCCCTGAGACCGACCAGCGGAACTCCTGCGGCAACCACGTCGGCGGTCCCGATGGCTTTCGAAGGCGGCGGTGGCTGTGGGCGTAACCTTCAGACACGCACTTTACCCGACCGCCGCGGTCCAAGGCATTTGCAAACCAGCGATCCATCCCAGCGACAATGTGACCATGACGTAAAAGCAATAGTGGAAGAAGCCGTTGGTGTAGTCGAGATCGAGCGTTGCCAAGGCCGCGCCGGCGCCGATCAGAAAAAAGGGGGGGCCGACGTAGATCCAACTCCAAGCCTCCTGCGTGGCGTCGCTGGGAATGAAATAGTAGCCGCCCCAAAGTGCGATGTAGACCGCGGAGCAGATGAAAGAGCGGAACCATAGCCAACGCCCTCGATACGGTTCCAATTCGTCATCGCGCAGAAACGCATAGCCCCCAGCCGCCATCGGCGCCGAGACCAGCGCCAGGCCCAGGCCGCGAAGCCAGACGTTGGCTTGCAAGCTCTCACGGGCGATCCAGGCGACCGACAGTGTTACCAACGCACTGGCCGCGACGATCAAGGCGGGCACAAGCGCGATTTTCGTCTCCTTGCGCGCAATGGGCTTCGAGACGGGGCGACCCGTGGAACCCTTGGGACCAGCGGCCTCCGGTTCGTGAATTTTGACTTCAGGCATGGGCGCCGGGGCAGCCTTTGGCGCCGTCTGACCGGTCGGCGGCGCCGTGGACTTGGCGCCCAACGGCACCGCGGGCTTATTTCCCGATGGCGCCGCGCTGGCCTGTTTGCCGCTCGCCGCTTTGCCTGCCGTTGACCCGGCCTGTTTGCCGCTCGCCGGCCCCGCCGCCTTGCCGGTCGGCGACGCGGGCTGTTTGACGCCAGGCGCTTTCTCTCCAGGCGGTTTCGCTCCCGGCGGTTTCGTTCCCGGCACCGGCGACTTGGAGTCCGGCGCAGCCGGCAGCTTGGGTATGGCGATGACGGCCTTGCACTTGGGGCAAGGCCCCTTCTTGCCTGCGTGTTGGTCGCCGACCGTGAAACTCGTCTTACAGCCAGGGCAAGTGACGGGAATCGGCATACACGCGCCACTCGAGACAGGAAATTCGGACATGCTCGGACCCAACTTCCAGTGTTTGCTATCGCGGCGCCCAAGTCAAGCCGGCAAACACCTTCCGAGTGGACGAATGAATGCTCTGCTCTTACGATGGAGGCAATGAGCATCACCTTCCAATGCACCAACGGCCACAGGCTCTCTTGCCCGGAGAATCTTGCCGGCAAGCCAGGAAAGTGCCCGAAATGCGGCGCCGTGTTCCGTGTGCCCGAGCCACCCTCAGCCGCGCCGGCCACCAGCGAGGTTTTGCCAAACCCGTTTTCGTACCTGTCGCAGGAGGGAGCCGTAAACGGACGTGACCCCGAGGCAGCGGATGATGAAGGTCAGGGGCCGGCGGAGGAGCAGGAGGCGACGGCCCAGGAGGACGAACTGCAAATCGGCGAAGGGCCGGCTGGAGCTGACGAAATCGTGTTCCTCTGCCCAAACGGGCACCGCCTGCACGGGCCGGCAACCCTCGTGGGACGCCCTGGCCAGTGTCCCCACTGCCAAGTACGGTTCCTGATTCCAAGCCCCGAGGATGTACCCGACGATGGCGATGACGAGGTCGAGGCCGAGCAAGACGGGTCCATATCGCTCGACGAGATACGTATCCATATCGACACCGGCTCGAAAGTCCCGTCGCCGGGCGGAGCGTCCGGACCGAAACCGGTCATTCCGCCGCCTGTCGCGACCAGCCACCCGTTGGCGGTCCTGCTGGCACGTCTCTGGTCCGCCAAGACCTCGAACGGTTCGATCGAGCTGCACCTTGGCGACGGAAAGCTGCTCGTGCCCGACGAGTTCGCCAGGCAACACCCGGCGACCAATTACGGCTTGTTCGCGATCCGCGAAGCCAACGGCAGCAATCCTGTTCGGCACGAGATTTTATCCGGCTTTAGCGGGGGCGTGGAAGGCGCATGCTAGCGTTTCGTAGAGTTTATGGAAGCAGGAATACTGGCGCAGCAATCGCCGCGGTCCGCCGTGTGCGCAGCATGAGCGACCA
>DATLQY010000828.1:0-3000 GCA_035534975.1 Pirellulales bacterium | reverse complement strand
TCGTCGGCGACGCGGGCCTGTTGGCCGATGTCGATGATCCGGCGGACATCGCAAGGCAACTAGCGCTCGTGCTCGACGACCTCCCACTGGCCGACGATCTACGGCGGCGGGCCGTGAGGCAAGCCCGCCGGTTCGATTGGGAGACGACCGCCGGCGCTTGCCACGCGGCCCTGACTCGGGTCGCGGTCGCCCCGCCCGCGACACACTGGGTGCGGAGGCTCGCCGCTCGCGGACGCCTGGCGGTAACAGACCGGATTCACATCGAGTGCCCTGGAAACTGAAGCGTGCGCATCGGCATCGACATGTTAGGCAACCAGACTCCCAGCAGGACCAGGGGGATCGGCAGGTACGTGCGCGGCCTGGTCTCGTGCCTGGTGGCTCGCCATCCGCGGCACGAGTATTTCCTATATCTCCATCCCGGCTTGACCGGCTTGGGCGACTCCTGGCCGGGCAATCCGGTGATTCGCGTCATTGCCCCTCATCCCACGGGACCGCTGCGCGACACGGCCAGCCGGCTCGTCGTCGAGAACCCGGACCGGCTCGACGTCTACCTGGTTCTCAGCGCGATGGAAATCAACGGCAGCTTTTTGCCGCCGCCGAAGCCGCTGGACGGCCCGAAAATGGCGGTCGTGCTCTACGACCTGATCCCCGCCTTGTACCCCGAGCAGTACCTGGCGGCCCACCACGTGTCGTTGCCTTACGATTGGGCCCTGCGGATCGTGCGGCAATACGATCTTTTCTTGACGATCTCGCAATGGACCCGAACCGATTGCTTGCGGCTGTTGGGGGTCCCACCGGAGCGCGTGACCACCATTGGCACGGCCAGCGATCCGGCTTTCTTTGTCCCTGACCCGCGCTCCGGGCCCGACGACGCCGTACCCGAACCGCTGCGCGCGTTGGGCATCACCTCCCCGTTCGTGTTCTATGTTTCCGCCGAGGACGAGCGCAAGAACCACAACGGCCTGGTGGCGGCCTTTGGCCTTCTGCCCGCAAGGCTGCGAGAAACGCACCAGCTTGTAATCACCGGACGCCTGCCCGCCTCAAGGGAGCGTGAGATCCACGGCATGGCCCGGCGTCATGGTATCGCCGACCGGTTCGTATTGACCAACTTCGTGCCGGACGAGATGACGAGGCTGCTGTACCAGCGCTGCGCGGCGTTCGCGTTCGTGTCGCGCTATGAAGGCTTCGGATTGCCCTTGCTTGAGGCGATGCACTGCGGCGCGCCGGTCGTCGCCGGACGGAACTCGTCGCAAGTCGAAGTCGTGGGCGATGCCGGCCTGCTGGCCAACGTCGATGACCCGCACGATGTCGCCCGCCAACTCGAACGCCTGCTCGTCGATCGGGAACTGGCCCAATCGCTGCGCCAGCGCGGCCCCGCGCAGGCCGCCAGGTTCCGCTGGGAGACGACCGCCGACCGGACCGCCGAGGCGCTTGAGACACTGTCGCCAACGGCCGGTCGTGGGACGGGAGTTTCGCCCGCCGAGGAGCAGCCGAGACGGCCACACCCCCGTTCCGGCGCAATGAGGCGAGTGAAACCGCGGCTAGCCTATTTCTCGCCGTTCCCCCCACAGCCTTCGGGAATCGCCGATTACTCAGCCAACCTGCTGACGGAGCTGCGCGAACTCTACCTGATCGACCTCTACCACGCTCCCTACTGCATGCCGCGACTGGGCCGTCAATCGAACGAGTTTGCTTGCCACGACTACCGCACGTTTCCCCGCATGCAGCGGGCGGTCCATTACCGGCGAATTCTGTACCAGATGGGCAACTCCGATTCCCATCGCTTCATCTACGACACGCTGTTCGAATTTCCCGGCGTCGTGGTGTTGCACGACCTGTTCCTCGCCAACTTCCACGAATGGTACGCGCTGCAAGGCGGCGCTCCGGCCGACCATTTTCTGCGTGAGTTGACCGCCAGCGCGCCCGCGTCGGCGGCCGAGTACCAGGCGGCGCCGGCCGCATGGCGCGATGAACCGGGAGGCCTACCCGCCGCGTGCGCGCGGAGGGGCATCATGTGCAACCGGCGGCTGCTCGATGCCGCGCCGGCGATCGTCGTCCACGATCCCTGGAACGAGGCGACGATTCGGCGGTCGCACCCCGATTACCACGGCCGCATTCACGTGGTGCCACATGGAGTGTCGGTGCCGGCGATTTTGCCCGACGCGCGGCGCGCGACGCGGGAGGCCTTCGGCCTGCCGCTCGACTCCTTGGTCATCGCCTGTTTCGGAATCCTGAAGTCGACCAAGTGCAACCTGGAGGCGATCGCCGCCTTCGCCGAATTGGCCCCGGAACTTCCGTCCTCGCATTTGCTCTTCGTCGGACGGGACCTCGACGGAGGGGCCGCGCTGGCCAAGGTCAAATCGCTGGGGCTGTCGGGGCGCGTCCACTTCCTGGGACACGTGTCGGCCGGGGCCCTGAGCGACCTGGTGGCGATCACCGACGTGGGAGTCAACCTGCGCCGGCCGCCGACGAACGGCGAGACGTCGGGAACGCTGCAATTGCTCTTGGCCGCCGGAACGCCGACGATCGTCAGCGACGTCGACACGTTTTCAAGCTACCCGGAGCGGCTCGTCGTGAAGATCGCCGGGGGCGACGACCTTGCGCCACGGCTCGCGGCCGCGATGAGGGCCTTGGCCGGCGACCCCCGGCGTCGACAGGCGCTCGGTCGCAATGCAATCGATTTCATCAGGGAAACGCGCGATTGGCGCGTCGTAGCTCGACAATACGCCGAGGTCATCGAACAGGCCAGCCAGGCGGCCGTCGGTGCGACGGCCGCCTGAAAGAGATGTCATATGACCAACTTACTCAAGCGCTTGGCGTCGTTTCCGCTGCGTATGGTTTGGCGCTGGACCAGCGTGGTCCGCGACCGGGCCATTCGCCGCCTCGACCAGCGGCTCGACGTTGCACTCAATGCCGCTTTGAACGATCATGTCGGGCGTTTGGCCGAGGTCTCAAGTCGGAACCAATTGTCGGTCGATCTTTGCCTGGAGTCCGTGCTGC
>DATLQY010000827.1:0-5491 GCA_035534975.1 Pirellulales bacterium | reverse complement strand
TGCGTAGCGTCGCCTTTCGCTCCGCGAAAGGGCGTACTTTCGCGGAGTGAAAGGCGACGATGCGCGGGTCTTCGGATAGCCTCTCAAGCTTTCGTCGGATGCGATCTTTCAGGCGCTGGCGTGGGAGAGGAAAACCTCACGCATTCGAGTGGCTGACGCTGGAACCGGAGGCGAGCCTCTGAATTTCTTTCGCGATCTCAGGAAAATCTTGGGCCGATTCGACCTGCTGGTGGGGTAGAGTACGTAGAATCCAAGGGATGTCCTTGACGACCTTCAGCGTTGGGCCCACGAATACCGTGAAGACACGGCCCTCGAGTTTCCTTGATGTCAGCGCGAATTCGATGTCCTGGCGAACCGAGTCGGACTCGAGGGCACGGGGAGTCAGCAAGATCACCATCAACTCGGCGGCATCGAGCGCTTTGCCGACCTTCTTCGCCCAGTTTTCGCCGGGAACGATTTCATCATCGGCGATCCAAATCGTAACGTCCGCGCGCGTGAGGCAATCGGCCAGTTGACGCGCCAGAGCGCTATCCTTGCGCGCATGGCTGAGAAATACTTTCATACCCACCATCTTGACGCATCTCGCGCGTTTGAGCAATCGGAACGCAGTTAAGGACGAGGTATGTGCTCTTGCCGATCTCGCTCTCGCCGGTCAAACTAGGGGCATGGCCAAGCCCCTTGCCACGATCGTCTTGCTGGTCGCGCTGTTCATCATTCTTTATGCGATCGGGAATCATCACGACCGCCAGCGGCGTAGCCGCCCGCACGTCACTCAAGGAGACGCACTCATGCATTCCGAGCAGCCGCGGACCGAGTTCAATGAATTGACGGCCGACGAGGCCCGCGTCATCGTCGGCAAAGGCACGGAACGGGCTTTCATCGGCGAGTACACCGATTCGAAAGACGCGGGCACGTATATTTGCCGCCGCTGCAACGCGCCGCTGTACCGGTCCACCGACAAATTCGAAAGCCATTGCGGCTGGCCCAGCTTCGACGACGAGATACCAGGCGCCGTCGAGCGCCATCGGGACAGCGACGGGTACCGCATCGAAATCGTCTGCCATAACTGTGGCGGGCACCTGGGCCACGTTTTCCTCGGCGAAGGGATGACCGCCAAGAACACTCGGCACTGCGTCAATTCGATCTCGATGAAGTTCATCGCGGACGGTCAACCACTCCCGACCGTCATCAAGCCGGAAGCGGCGCGGAAATGAACCTCGCTTAAGCAGGCGTTGCAGGAGAAACCCATGTCGACCGCGGTACAACCTTCAAGCGGCCACCCGCCAACCCAACCATCGATCGCCGATTTGGAAGCCTGCGATCCCGAGACCTTCGTGCGGCGGATGGGCGTGCTCGCCGAGTGGCAGGCGATCAAGGACCTGACCACCGAACTGTTCCCTGGACCAATGGAGCTGGAGGTCGTCCGCGATCCCGAATTGTCGGGCGACGTGTATCTTTGGATCCGGGTGCTGAGCACCGCGACCGTCGAAGAGGCTCTGGCACGCGAGATGAATTGGATCAATCGCAGTATCGACGCCGCAGGCGAGCAGGCGGGCTTGTTCCGCGTCTCAGTGGACGCCGTGCGATGACTGGCTCTGATTTCATCGCCGTCGCGATACAGCTTTTGACGACCGACAACGAAGCGAGGCTTCGCAGCGCGGTCAGCCGCGCGTATTATGGGGCATTTCATGACGTCCGGGAATTCGTTGAGAGTCTCGGCGTCGCCGTTCCCCGTTACGATGTCCACGACAAGCTGTGGTGGTGTCTTCGACAAGCGGGCGAGCGTGACGCGGTTTTGGCGGGCAATGCGCTCAACGTGCTGCGTTCAGATCGCAATGCCGCGGACTACAACCTGAAAGCGCGGTTGTTCACTAGAGACGTTGTGCGAGTCAAAGTCGAGCTCGCGGTCAAAGTCGTCGATCTGGTCGACCTCTGCCGCGGCGAGCCGCTCCGCTCGCGACTGCACGCCAGCATCCGCCCGTACGCGGCCAACGTGCTCAAGTGGCCGATTGCTTAGAGATACGGCGACGCCCGCGCTACGCATGTGTAGGTTAGCGTTTCCAAGCTGACAGCCAACGCCAGCACGTCTTCGTGGAGTTCCGGCGCCGCGGGTTCGACCGCGTCCAAATCGACTCGCTCCACCGCTACGTCTGGAGGTGCCGGCACGGCTTCGCGGCGATTGCCTAATACCGAGCGAGGGGATACGGAACTATTGGCCGGCAAGCTTGACGGTCCGTGGTTTTACTCGGAGCGGAACGAACCGGATTTGCACCCGTTGATCAAGCGCCGCCGCGATGCGGCGAAGCATGGCCAACGAATGCCCCTCATAGTCAGCGTCCTCGAGCCGGCAAATGACCGATGCGGTCGTTCCGACCAATTTGGCGAGAGCGCGTTGCGACAAGCGGGCCTTGGCGCGAAGCTCGAAAATTTTGCGAGCCACTTCGTCTTCGGCCTCAGCCTCCGCCAGCAACCGCTGCATTTCCGGCCGCCCCCGAAAGTATCTGCGATCGAGGATTTCGATGGCATCGGAAGTGGCTTTGCGTTTCTTGGCGGCCATTCTTCATTACTCGACGTGCGTGTGTTTGGTCGGTTCTTCTATGAAGCGTCGTTTACCATGCGTGCCACGTCTCGTCGCGGTTTAACGGTGGTCGAGTTGCTGGTGGTCGTTGCAATCATCGGCCTGGTCGTGGCCCTTGTGCTCCCGGCGGTGCAGGCCGCGCGTGAGGCGTCGCGCCGCACCACCTGCGAAAACCATCTCAAGCAACTCGGCACGGCGATGGCGAACCATGAAGCAAGTTATCGGCGCTTTCCTTCCGGAGGCTGGGGCTTCGCGTGGGCTGGAAATCCGGACCGCGGCACCGACAGAACGCAGCCGGGCGGTTGGGTCTTCAACATCCTCAAGTTCGTCGACCAGGGCAACCTCGCTGCACTTGGCAAGGGACAACCGGCGCCACAACAGACAACTACGATAACGCTCGTGGTGCAGACGCCGCTGGCGATATTCAACTGTCCCAGCCGCCGTGGTCCAGGGCTGGCGCCATTCGACCCCTCTCCGCCGCCGGTGAATTTCAACATTGTCGCCGAGGTGGCCAAGAGCGATTACGCCGTGAACGCGGGCGATTTCGCCTGCCCTGGCGGCCCTGGCCCCACGTCGCTGGCCGCAGGCGACGGCAACTACCCCTGGGTCGACACGCGTGAGTGCAGCGGCATTTGCTACTTGCGCAGCGAAGTCAGAATTGCCGATATCCGTGACGGCGCCAGCTTCACCTATCTGGTCGGCGAGAAGTGGGCGACTACGTCCACAACGGATCTGGGCGACGACCAGACGCTTTACTCCGGATACGATTACGACACCTATCGTTGGGGAAAGCCGAACAAACCGCCTCTTCCCGACGGCGGCTTGTTTGAGCCAGATCGTTTCGGCAGCGCGCACACCGCCGTCTGCAACTTCGTTTTTTGTGATGGGTCAGTGCATGCAATCAGCTATTCGATCGACCCCGAGGTCAACCGCCGCCTCGCCAACCGCGCCGATAACCTGCCCGTCCTGGCCAGTCAATTCTGACGTCGCCCGAAGTAGAACGGAATTCATTCCGTTTCCACATTGCGAAGACTTTGACGACGCCAACGGAATGAATTCCGTTCTACGACACTCGCGCCCGCGTCAGGTTCTCAAGCCGAACTTTAAGGCGGCGGACTTGCGAAGCGGACGAAGTGTACCAGCAAGCACACTTGCAGTACCACTCCTGTCACCAGGTAGAGGCCCCAGAGCATGGGCCACCGGCGCAACCCGCTCAACACGACGAACACCGGAAACAATGCGATCGTGTACCTCGGCACGCCGTCCAGCGTGCCGCAGCAAAGCGACATCGCCGCCGCGCAGGCCACGTACACCGCCTCGGGCCACCAGCGCCTGACGCACAGCAGCGCCACGGTCGCCCCGATCAGGTAGAGACAGGGGAGCTCCAGCGCGGTGTAGACCGTACCAAGTCCGGGATGCGCGAGTGAATGGTCTAGCCGGTCAATGGCCCCGCCAAGCGTAGTCCAGGGTGGCGTGAACTTCTGGTGCCAACCCTGGTACTTCGCTGCGAGGTGCGCGAGCGGATTCCCAAGGGCGATCCAGAAATATCCCACCAGCGCCAGGTAAGCCGAAGCCGCCCCTATCGCCGGCAAAAACGTGCCCGAATGCGCGTGCCGCGCCGCGTGGTAGGTTTCCAACCTGCCGTATCTCTTCCCGTCTGTCGTCTCCGCGAGCGCCGCCGCGGGGGGACCACCGCGCCGCCATTGTTCCCACCCCAGCACCGCGAGGGCAGGTATCAGGGCCAGCCCGTGAATCCGCGTCAGGGCCGCGCCAAACGCTGCCAGGGCGGCCCAGCCATGACTGCGGCGGCGCGCCAACACGAACGCCGCCAGCGCCAAAGCCACGAACATCGCCTCCGCATACACGGCCACGAGGATGTACGCGGAGGGGAATGCCAAAAGCGTCACCACTACCGCCCAGCCTGGCTCGGCCTGCCCCTCGCGCTCGCGAGCGTAGATCGGGAGGAGCAGTACCACGCATAGTAGTGCCAGCCGCGAAACGCAGACGCCGGCGGTGAAATAGCCGCACCCCGACACATCGCCCAAGGCGCGCATGAAGATCGGGTAAAGCGGCAGGAACCCCGGCGTCAGCCTGCTGTCGGGTCCGTGGCCAGTGTACCCCTCGGTCGCGACGGCGTAGTACCAGATCGAGTCCCATCGGGCCAGCGGTGGGGCGCCCTCGATGGTTGCGACGAAGCCGTGCAAATAGTACCCAAGCCTCGGCTGGGAGTCGTGACCGCGCGCTCGGACGACCGCGAGTCCGATCGCTTCGACGCTTACCGCGAATACGGCGAGCGCCAGCAGTCCGATGCCCAGACGGGTGGCCGCCTCTCGGTGAATGCGGCCGCAGAGTTGTAGAACGGAATTCATTCCGTTTCCCCGCTGCCAAGTTTTCGATCACGTAGAGCAGAGTTCGTTCCGTCTCCCGTGGCCGAGTCTTTGGCCTTTCAAACATAAACAAACAACGGAAACGAAAAAAGGACGTTTGGCGCGGTTCCATGCGATGGGCAAACTTCGTTTCCATTCTTTGCTTCCGTTAAACCTGCCTCTACGCACCGAATCAATCCCGTCGTCAAACACGTTAGCGGCCTCAACTCCATCGAATGCTGGAAGTACGGAAGTACGTGAAATCGCCCGAATGAGACCGAGCGGGAGCACCCCAAGACGCGCCAACGTGAAAAGCCAAAACGACCTCGTCCCGTTCGCCGCCACAAAGTCATCGCCGACGGCGAACTCGGCGCGGACCACAAGCGCCTCGACGTAGTGCTGTATTGGTTCAGCGTGAAACGGAGTCCATGGAGGCCCAATTTAGCGAGTTGAAGGGACGACGTCATTTGGCGGTTCCCTGGGGGATCAGTCCCCCAGACCCCCTGGGATTTAGCGCTTTGGTGCCAATCCCAAAGGGGTTCTAACA
>DATLQY010000826.1:0-5846 GCA_035534975.1 Pirellulales bacterium | reverse complement strand
CTCGGTCGCGCTCTACAACCACGGCGGCTGGTTCGGCGAGCCCGAAAACCAAATGGCCGTGATCGAGGAATTGAAGCTGCCGAACGTCGGCATCGTCTATAACCTGCACCATGGCCACGACCACCTCGATCGCTTCCCGGCCCTGCTCAAGAAGGTGCTGCCCAAACTCGTGGCGCTCAATCTCAACGGCATGGTCAAGGGGGGCGATAGGGCGGGCAAGAAGATCGTGCCGCTGGGCCAGGGAGAGTTGGACCTCGAATTGCTCAAGGCAATTTGCGAGAGTGGCTATCGCGGTCCGATCGGCATCCTGGGGCACACCGAAGACGACGCCGAGGAGCGGCTGCGCGATAACCTCGACGGACTCGATTGGCTCGTGCCTCAGCTCGCCGGCAAGGCAGCCGGTCCCAAACCGAAACCTCGAACCTACGCCAGCGCTCCACCGGCCGCGAAACCGGCCTTCGCGCGTGGTTGGCTCGCCGAAGGCAGGCCCGAGTACCGCGCGCCGCCTTTGACCGTCGAGTGTCGAGCCAAACTGAACCAGAAACGGAATTACAACATCCTCGTGGCCGACGACACGAAGCAGTCGCCCACCCATTGGGAAATCTTCTCGATGGCCGGCAGCGGCACGTATACCGCCTACCTGCCGGGAATGGAACCGGACCATGTCCGCACCGAGGTGGATATCTGCGACGGCCGGTCGCACGACCTGGCCATGCAATTCGAGCCGGATCGCGTGCGGCTGTATTGCGATGGCAAGATTGCGGCCGAACAGGCGGTGCGTTCGAAGGGCAAAACGGCGGTGGTCGGCGAGTCTGCGCCTCGGAACGATTTCCGAGCCAAGTTGGCGTTTTGCCGCCTGGTCGAAGGCGGCCTAGGCTGCGAAGGAACGCTCGAATTCGTCCGGTTGAGCGGCGGTATACGGGAAATCCACGAACGGTCGTCTGAAACTATCAAGGCTGACGACGACACGATCGGGCTATGGCGTTTCCAGCCCGACCGGTCGACGATCGAGGATCTATCGAAGTTGAACAATCCGGCGAAGGTCGCCACGGCCGCGCCCCCCTCGCCGGGCTTCGTGCCGCCCGAGGGCAATCAGCTCAGGGCCACGGACGGCGAGCTGAAAGTCGTGCTGATCGACCGCTCGGAGAACGAGGCCTACATGGCCGTCAAGGCCGACAGCCTGGGGCGGCTGTTCGTCGGTGGACGGGAGGCAGTCTTCGTTTTCGAGCCGAACGACCACGGCGGTTATCAGCCGCGGCAAGAACTGTACCGCTTTCCGCCCGACTCGATCATCATCGGCCTGGAGCTGCGCGGCAACGACCTGTATGTTCTGACCTCAAGCGCGCTTTACCTTCTTCCCGAAGGGCGGATACGGCGCACGGGGCTGCGACCCGAACGACTCGTTTGGGGCCTGCCGCTCGATCTGCACGTGAGTTTCCATTGCCTGGTGTGGGGACCCCAAGGCGATCTTTATCTGAACCACGGCGACCCGCTTTTGAACTACGGCGACTGGGGCCGGCCCGATCATTGGGGGCATTGGACGCTCTTCACGATGCCTGAAGGGACAAAGGTCCCATACACCGGCTCCGGCGCGGTGCTGCGCATGAAGCCCGACGGCAGCGAATTGCGGGTGGTGGCAGGCGGATTGCGCGGCCCCGTCGGGCTGGCCTTCGACGACGAGTGGAACCTGTTCACGAACGACAACGACCATGAAAGCCGCGCCGATCAGTATGCCCCCGCGCGCTTGTTGCATGTCACACCGGGCGCCGATTTCGCCTGGCCGCGTGGCTGGCTGCCGTCCAAAAGTCCGGACCGCGCCGACCTGTTGGAAACGATGAACGCCGATTTGGGGCGCGGCGTCCCCTGCGATCTGGTCTTTTACGATGAGCCATTCTTCCCGGTTGATTTGCGACGAAACTTGTTGATGTGCCGTTGGGATCGGATGGCGGTGCCCCGTTACCCGCGGACGGCGCGCGGCGCGAGCTTCCAAGCGGACGAGGTCCCCTTTCTGGCGGGCGAAAACAACGTGCGGCCGGTCGGTGTGACGGTCGGCCGCGGCGGCCGGGTGTTCGTGACCAGCCTCTACCTGGCAGGCAACGTCGTTTCTCCCTATTGCGTGAGCGATTTGGTGATGATCAGCCGCGCCGATGACCCGCCGGACCATCCATTCGAGGCCTACGACATCGTCGACCTGCCGCCTGAGAAGCTCTGGGCCGAGTTATCGAGCGACTCCTGGGAGCGGCGCCGGCGGGCCCATGTCGAGGTCCTCCGCCGGGGCGACGCGCTGCTTGCCGAGGCGTGCCGGCGATTGGAGAGTGCCGACCAGCGCGATGCCGCGCTAATGCATCTCCCTTGGATTGCCGGCAAAGAAGGGAGCCAGCGTGCCAGCCGAGCGCTCCAAAAGTTATCGAAACACCCGCGGGCCGAGGTGCGTTTACAGGCCATCCGCGCGCTTGGCGAGTTTCCGCTTCTCAAGCCGCCTGGCGAATTGTTCGTCAAGGCGCTCGACGACGACTCGCCTGCCGTGCGGCTCGCCGCTTTGGAACATTTTTTTACTGACGACGAGCCACTGCCCGTTGCCGCGCTGGTCCCGTCGGCAACAAGTCGTGACAGTTATTTGCGGCAAACGGCCTGCACGCTCTTGGCCCGCCGCGCGACGGTTGAGCAAGTTCATTGTCATTCACATTCGAACGACGCAGCCGGGCGGCTTGCGGGCGTGCTCGCGGCGGGCATGAAATTGACGGTCCCCCCCTGCGACGACGTTCCGCCCGCCGAGCTGCCGCTTTTCTTCCCCGAGGGCAACGCCTTCTTCCACACCTCCTTGACGTTCGCCGGCGAAGAGCGGGGAGTGAAGCTCGCGGATCTTGGCCGAATCGGCAGTTATACGATCGCCGAGCGTTGGAAGCTGGTTTCGCATACCTCTGAGCAACAAGAACTGTTCGATATTCTGATCAGGTCGCTGGACGACGACAAGACCGCCGTCCGACTGCAAGCCGCCCATTACTTGTCTCTGCTTCGCGATCCGCGCGCCGATCCACTCGTAGCTCTGGCCCGCTGGGACGTTGCGCTCCGCGAACTGTCGGCGATCGAGCCGCGTAACGTTACCCAGCTCTGGACGGTCGGCCCTTTCGACGACGGCGACCAGGGACTGATGAAAGTACATCCGCCCGAACAGGGTCCCATCGACTTATCGGCCCAGTACGAATCGCCCCTTGGACCCAGGCACTGGCAGCGGCTTGAGGCGGACGGTGGACGATTCGATTGGCGCGAAGGGTTCGCTCGGAAGGCGTCGTCGTCGTATTACGTCGCGTTCCGCTTGCAAAGCCTCCGCCGGCAACGGGCGCTGTTGACGGTCGAAGCCGGAAGTTCCGCGAAAGTATGGCACAACGGCCAGGCCGTCGAGATGGGCCCGAGTTCGCAACCCGCCCGGCTGGATGTCTTGCTCGAAATACAACCGGGCAGCAACGACATACTGGTTCGCACCCAGAGCGAACAGGCGGTGGGAAGCTTGCGCATGGGTTGGCACTCCGACGCCGACCTCGTGGCGGATTTGCCCGAGAAGCTCGATTCCTCACTGCTCGCCGAGCGCTTGCGAGAGGCGAGCGTGGCGGGCGGGCCGATCGCCATGGCGCCTGAGTTCCTTTCGACCGACTGGCAGCGGGAAGTGCGACACGGCGACGCGGCGCAAGGGCGAAAGTTGTTTGGCACGCTGGGTTGTGTCAAGTGTCATGCGATCACAGCCGATCAGAAAGGCAGCGGCGCGCCCAGCCTGGCCGAGGCCCGTAAGCGGTTTACGGTCCCGCACCTCGTCGAATCGGTGCTCTTGCCGAGCAAGCAAGTCGTCGAGCTGTTCCGTGCCACGAGCATCGAGACCTCCGACGGCCAGCCGCTCACAGGGCTCGTCGTCGGCGAAACGGCTGACCAGATCGAGCTGCTCTTGCCCGACGCAACGCGAAAGACGGTGGCGACCGTCGAGATCGAATCGCGGCAATTGCAAGCCGTATCGCCCATGCCCGCCGGTATCGTCAAGACGCCGGCGGAGCTGGGCGACCTGTTGGCGTACCTCTTGAGCGACAACCCGCAAGCGCCGTAATCGATCGTCATGCCGCTACCGCAATGTCGGGCCTTCGACGCTGACGACGCGGCGCGCGGTGACGTGCGTCGCGTTTTGTTCCTGGAGGAAACCGAGCGTGCCGTTGACGCCGACGTCCTGGTTCAGGTAGCGCCTCAGGTTGACGCCCGGCGTAGGCGTCACGTAACACACCACCTGGCCGCGATTGTCGAGCAAAGCGTAGCGCGGCGAGTGCGAATCGCGCGAGACGACCTGTGTCAGTCGGCCGACGCCGTCGAACCGAGCGCGGGCGTCGCCGCGCGTCACTGCGCGCTGCGCGCCCTCGGCGGCCTTGTCGACTCGGGCCAGCGCTCGGCCGGCCGACCCGCCAGGCCCCATCACCGCGAGGTGCCGCCATTGCAGGTCGGAGTACTCGGACAGCTTCCGCAAGTAACGCCGCAACCGGCCCCGGTCGAGGGGCGTTTCGGCACGCTCCAATGCCGCCTTGGCACGCGCGGCCAACGGGCGGAAGTCCCATTGGCTGGGCTCGTCAGCCAGCACGGAAGCCAGCGCCAGTTCGAGTTCGTCCAACTCTTCCGTGGTGCTGGCCGCGGCACGGCCATTGAGCCAACGCCGGCTGTGTTCGATCGCCGGCCCGCGCTCGGCAACCATAGGCGCCGGCTCGCGCTCGTCGTCCGTGTCACGGATAGGCCGCTCTCGCGGCACACGCACTTCGTGGCCCGCCGCTTTCGCGCCGCTTGGAGGGAAGTCGTCTCCTTCCTCGTCATCTTCTTCATATTCGTAAATCGCCTCTTCGACGTCATCTCTCACGCGCGGCCCGGCACCGTCAAGCGGAACTTCGTCCATCTCCTCTTCGTTCGCGGGGCCGCCGGCGTGTCCGGCGATCAGCAGGTTGTTCTCCGGGCTGGCGGCGCGGCGTGAATCTTCAGGCGGCTCGCGATCGACGAACCGGCCCGAGACCCAGCGGAATTCGCCCGCCGGCGGGGCGATCTTGTACCAGGTTTGTGCCGCGGGCCCCGAGTTGAACCGTTTCGCCTCCAGCACTTCGACCTCCTCGCCTTGGTCGAGCCGGACCTGGATCACGTCGCGGATGTCGCTGAACTTGCTCCCCACGCGGGCCACCACGCGCTCGCCCTTCACACGGGCCAGCTTCCCCCGGGTCGGTTCGATGAACTCGGCCGACACCCAACTGAAGCTGTCCTCAGGCGGGCGGATGGCGTACCAACCGCCCGGATCGTGCCGGTAGACTTCGACCTTCCGGCCCTTCGGCAGTTTGAGCACCGGATAATAGTTCTCGCCCGGTCCGCTCCGCACGTAGACGTTGGCCGCATTGACATAGGCGACATAGGGAAACTCATCGCCGGCGTGGAGGACAACTCCCCAGAGGCCGACCAGCACCCAGATGGCCAAGCGCAACGCCATACCAAAAGGCCTCCGTGCCGCCCGCAATAGCTGAACTCGGCGGAATTCAGGCCGTACGCCCTGCGCGACGCACCCGAATTCTTGCGACTTCGGCTAAAGGGAATTCCGAAAAAAGGTGAAGAACCGGGCTTTTAACGAAATCTTTCCCCCGGCTCAAGGCCAACCTCCAGGAAGGCAATAGGCATTGGGCGTTGGGCAATAGGAGATGAGAGGCGCCGACCTAACGCCGATCGCCTAACGCCTTTCCCCGTCTTTCCCTGCATTTCTTCCTTCTGATTCCGTTTTCGGATAGGCTGTAGACGTCCCCCCCGCGGTGCAGCCTGACGGGACTCTCAGGAGAAGGGCCATGAAT
>DATLQY010000825.1:0-4091 GCA_035534975.1 Pirellulales bacterium | reverse complement strand
TTGACGGCCGCGTGAAGTATAACCCGGTCAAGCACGAACCAAACCACTTTTCGCTGCGTAGCCCCTAGACAACAGGTATGGATAAGGGGCATAGTGGGATACTATTTTTGGACGAAGAACCAGCTCGACCAGCCAGAATGGGTGGCATCGGGCCAGAATGGGTGGGGATTGGCCAGAATGGGTGGGATTAGGGCCGCCGGCACCTAGAAGGGCCATCAGCGAGGAGCCAGCAAGCAATGGAGAAGAGTACGACGACCGAAACACGCCCGGCGATGATCGAGGCCCATAACCTATCGAAGTTCTATGGCGACTTCGCCGCCGTCCGGGATGTGAGCTTCAAGGTCTATCAGGGGGAGGTGGTGGCGTTTCTCGGACCCAACGGCGCCGGTAAGAGCACGACCATGAAGCTCTTGACCGGCTATCTTTCGACTTCGACGGGAGTGGCCAAGATCGCCGGGCACGACATGGCGTCGGATCGCCTGGCCGGCTCGACCAAGCTCGGCTACCTGCCGGAAAATGGCCCCCTCTACCCCGACATGACCCCCCGCGGCCTGCTGGAGTTCTTCGCCGACGCGCGAGGGATGACCGGGTCGTACCGGCAGGAACGGATCGCCGAAGTGGTCGAGCTTTGCGCCCTGGGCAGCGTGATCGGCAAGGCGATCGGCAAGCTCTCGAAGGGATACCGGCAACGAGTGGGAATGGCCCAGGTGCTGTTGCACGAGCCGGAAGTGCTGATTCTCGATGAACCGACGGCGGGGCTCGACCCGAACCAGATTCGCGAGGTCCGCGAAACAATCCGGCGATTGGGTAAGAACAAGACGATCCTGCTCTCGACGCACATCTTGCAAGAGGTCGATGCGATGGCGAGCCGGTTGCTGTTCATCAACGAGGGACGATTGAAATACGACGGCACGCCTTCCGACCTGACCAAAGACGGAAAGCCGCTCGACGTGCATTTTTACGAACTGACGCGCGAGGCCGCTTGAGGCGTTTTGCCGCACCGGCCCTCATTTCGCAACGTTGTTTTCCTGGTGACCGCTCATGAACTTCAACTTCAATGTGATCAAGGCGATCTTTCGCCGCAATTTCGTCAGCTACTTCAGCAACCCGACGGGCTACGTGTTCATCTGCGTGTACGTGCTGCTCAATTCATTCGCGGCCTTCTGGCCCAATGAGTTCTTCAATGCGAACCTGGCCAACCTCGAACAATTGAATCGCTACCTTCCCTACATCATGCTGGTGTTCATCCCGGCGATCACGATGAGCATCTGGGCGGAGGAGCGCCGCCAGGGAACCGACGAGTTGCTCTTGACCATTCCCGCCGCCGATTTCGACGTGGTGCTCGGCAAGTACCTGGCCGCCGTGGCGATCTTTACCGTGGCGCTGGTGTTTTCGCTGGTCTGCAACCTGGCAGTGCTTTGGCGGCTGGGCGGACCCGACTTGGGGCTGTTCATCGGCACCTTCTTTGGCTATTGGATGGTCGGGCTGGCGATGTTGGCCATCGGCATGGTGGCCTCGTTCTTGACTGGCAACTTGACCGTCGGGTTCGTGCTGGGCGCCGCGTTCAACGCCCCGCTGGCGTTCGCGTCCAATGCCGACGTGATCCTGCCCGCCGATTGGGCCACGGAAGTCAAGTCCTGGAGCGTGGCGGCCAAGTTCTACGATTTCGGCCGCGGCGTGATCAGCCTTTCGGGCGTGGCCTTTTTCCTTGCGATCGTGGCGGTCATGCTCTACCTGAGCATCGTCCTCATCAGCCGCCGGCACTGGCAAGGTGGTCGCGACGGCACATTGATGGGCGGCCATTACCTGGCGCGGGCCTTGGCCCTGGCGGCCATCGCGGCGGGAGTATCGTACGCCTGCAAGTACCATGATCTGCGGGCCGACGTGACCAGCGAGCGGCTCAGCTCGCTCTCGCCCGATTCGCGCCGGCTCATCCGCGAGCTCGACGCGAAGCACCCCGTGCGGATCGACGCGTACTTCAGCCCAGACGACGACGTGCCGGAAGCTTACGTGCAGACGCAACACAACCTGCTCTCGACGCTCCGCGAGTTCGACGTCTTGGGCGGCGACACCGTGGCGGTCCACTTTCACCCCACCCGCGCCTTGAGCGAAGAGGCCGACCAGGCTGAGAAGCAATTCGGCATCACCCCTCAAAACGTCGTCGCCCGCAACCGAGGGGCCGTGAGCCAAAAGCCCCTGTTCCTTGGCCTGGCCTTCACGTCCGGCTTGGAGAAGGTGGTGATCCCCTTCGTCGATCGAGGACTTTCGGTCGAGTACGAGATCGTGCGATCGATCTGCACCGTCAGCCGTAAGGAGCACCAGAAGCGAAAAAAGATCGGCGTGCTCGCGACCGACGCCAAGCTCTACGGCGACTTCAACATGCAGACGATGTCGCAAACGCCCAAGCAACTCCTGATCGAGGAGCTGGAAAAGCAGTACGAGGTGGTGCGGGTCAACGCCGATGCGCCGATCATGGACGACATTGACGCGCTGTTGGCCGTGCAGCCCTCGACCTTGGGTCCGCAGCAAATGCCGCACTTCATCGAGGCGGTCCGGCGCGGCGTTCCCACGGCCATCTTCGAGGATCCTTTGCCGACCATGTTCGAAGTGCCCGGCACCAGCCAGCCGCGGCGGGCCCCGCAGCAAAACCCCATGATGGGGATGATGGGCGGTCAACAGCCACCTCCCAAGGGGCGAATCGAAGACCTCTGGAGGCTGCTGCACGTGCAGTTTCCGGCCAACGACGTGGTTTGGCAAGACTATAACCCTTTCCCCAAGTTCGCCGAATTGCCCAAGGAGTACGTGTTCGTCGATAAAGGAGCCAGTGATCGGCCTGTATTCGACTCGGAGGACCAGATCAGCGCCAAACTGCAGCAGTTATTGTTCGCGTTCGCGGGATCCGTAACCAAAAAAGACGACAAGCTCAAGTTCGAGCAATTGGTGCTGACCGGCAGCCGCGGCGGCACGCTCAAAGTCGACGAGATTTTCACTCCTGGTTTCGGCCGCGGCATGGAGCTCAACCGCACGCGGCGCTTCAAACCGCCCGCCGCCCCCACCCGCTACACGCTCGCCGCGAGGATTCGCGGTAAGGCCGCCGGCAACAAGGCCATGTCCGACCAGGCGGCCGAGCCCGTCGGCGATGACGAGCGGGCCGATAATGACGACGCGGAGGGCGATCTTGACAGGGACGCCCGTGGAGGCGACGACCCAACGGACGCAGAGGGCAAAGCGGGAGAGGGTGATGAAAGCGACGCTCGGCCCGACGGCGCGACGGGCGAAGACGTGCCAGCCGAAAACTTGGACATGTCAGACGACGAACCCCAGGAAGCGCAAGAGGATGAGCCGGCGTCGGACGATTCCGACGAAAAACCGAAGCCCGAGCCGAAAAAGCCACGCGAAATCGACGTGGTGCTGGTGGCCGACGTCGACTTGCTATCGTCGCAGTTCTTCCAATTGCGCTCGCAAGGGCAAGACCCGGATAGCGACATCACGATCAATCTCGACAATGTGACCTTCGTGCTCAATACGCTTGATTCGCTGGCGGGCGACTCGCGTTTCATTTCGATCCGCAACCGGCGGCTGCGGCACCGCACGCTGACGACGATCGAAAACCGCACCAAGGACGCGCGCGAGGAGGCACAGAAGAAAATTGACGGTTTCCGCGACGAGTTGAATGCGGCGCGCGAGACGGAACAGGCCAAGCTCGACAAGGAGGTGGCCGCGATCCGCAAGTTGGATATCGACGAGGCCGAAAAAAGACAGCGGATCGCCCTGGCGGAGCAGGTCGGCAACCAGCGCTTGCAGCAGACGATGGACCGGGCGCAAAAGAAAATTAACAAGCAGATCGCCGAGATCGAGCGCGGCCTAGCGACCGACGTCAGCCGGGTTCAGGATTGGTACAAGATGTGGGCCGTGTTCCTGCCCCCCGTGCTGCCCTTGTTGATGGGAATGTTCGTGTTTTTCGGCCGACGAGCGCGTGAGCGTGAGGGCGTCGCCCGGAGCCGGCTGCGTTAGGAGTTAAGAGGAGCGAACGATGAAAGAGTTGACGAAAACCTTGATTTTCGTGGGTGTGGCGTTGGTGGTCCTGACTG
>DATLQY010000824.1:0-3709 GCA_035534975.1 Pirellulales bacterium | reverse complement strand
CGCGCGGCGCCGCGCGACGGCGGCCGGCAGGCCGGCGACCGAAAGAGTTCCGACCGTTGGTGAGGCCAGCCCGGCGATCAAACGCAAAAGCGTCGATTTGCCGCAGCCCGAGGGCCCGACGAGCGAGACGAATTCGCCTCGCCGCACGGTGAAATTGACCTTCGCCAGCGCGTGGATCGCGCCGGGAAAGGTCATGTCGAGCGCGTCCGCCGCGACCATTGCGGGAGCCGAGCTCATTGCTTCGTCGTGTCGGCGGGCGTCACGTCCGTGGCCAGCGGAGTCACCTTGTCGACCGTGAAACCGACGATCATCCAGCCCGTCGGTTCGCTGGTGGCAAAACTTCCCGACGGTCCAAGGTGCCTGCGAACGACGTTGAATTCGGGGAGCGCGGCCCCGTCGAATCGCGGTTTGCGCGTGACACCTTCCCGGTCTTCTCCCAGGACGAGATTCAGCAGCCTGGCGAAGAAGGTGTCGGATTCGGGAAGCTTGCCTTGTCGGAATAGCTCGAATGTGGCGTGGTACTGTTCGTCGCTGCGAGCGAAGCCGCGCGCACAGGTGGCACCGGCGCCCAGTTTTGCGTATTCGCTGGCGACCAGCCGGTAGTCGGCATCGTTCGCCAGCGGTTCCTCGGCCTGAGGTTGGGCCAGCACTTTTTCCAGCAGGTCGATGTGCGAGGCGACGAACAGGTGCCCTAGGGCCACGGTGACGGCCGAGCTGGCGGGTGCCGCGCCGCTGCCGCCGGGCACGGCCAGGGTCTTGTCGTCGTCCCCCGCCGCGCCGGGGCCTTCGACATCGGGGGGGGTGATCACGTCCTCCTCGTTGAAGATTTCCCAGACGTCGTGTTCGCGGATTTTCAGCAAGCGGGCCTTCGGGTCGCCTTTCATCGAGCGCTCGAGCGAGGCAGCCAGGGCTTTAGGGTTCTTGACTTCGATGGCCAGCAATGTGCGTTGGCTGGTGATGGTAATGGGGAGCTTGTAATCGGTCATGAGCGTGGCGCGTTCGCCCAGGTGCTTCACGAGGTCCTCGCGGATATCGAGCTGAGGACCGTTGGGATCGTTCTTGACGCTTTCGATGGTGTCTTGGAATACGCCCTCTTCGCCGTAGATCTTATCGAACAACGTATCGACCTTGTCGAAGGCGTTGAGAAAGTCGCACTGGAACGTGGTGTAGGTCGCCAACTCCTTCGAGACCCAAGCCTGAGGGGCGAATTCGACGCCGTTGGGGAACTTCAACATCCGCATCGCCAAGGTGTGCGGCGCGGGGGCGAAGGCGAACGTGCGGTGCAACATGCCGTACTGCCCGACGGCGAAATTCACGTAACCGCCCACGCCCATGATGGCCTCGAAGCCCTGGTTTTTGGCGACCTCGAGATAATCGACACCCCCTCTGCGACGGCCATCTCGCCAGGTGCGTATCGCCCCAGCCAACTCGGTCGGATGTACGAACCAGCGCGCGTGCGGCGCCAGTTCGCCGGCGGCCGATTGGCAGCGCTCCATCACGGCAATGTAGGCCGGTAGCCCGGCCAGCGTTTCCCGCTCGACACCGGCCAGCCGGTCAACGATGCCGGTGGCCACTTCGAGGTTGTCGGAAGTCACCAGCAGGTCGTCTTTCTGGAAATAGATGGCGTGAATCGGCTCTTTGCGCGTGCCGTTGGGCGGCGTCGCAAAAACGGTCAGGCTCGTGCCGCGGTGGTCGTGCTTCGTGCGTTTCGCGCCTTGCTTGATCAATACCGCGGCCATTTTTTCGATCGCCTTTTTGGCCTCGGCCTGGCGGCCGGCGATGTCCACGAGCAGCACCAGCGCCGCCCTGCCCTTGGAGGGCGCGACGACGGCGATGCTCAGCTCGCCGGTGGCCAAGCCGTCGAGATCATCGAGCGTCAACCCCAGCCTGGCGTGGGAGCGGGCCCATTTTTCCTTCAATTGCCGGCGCAGGTCTTCGCCGAATGGCGCCATCGCCGGGTCGTCGAGCAAGCGCCCCAACTCGGTCTTGTGCCAGCGCTCGACGAATTGCGGTACGTTCGCCACGGTGACGAAGCCCTTGGTCGAACCGGGCAACAATGTGTCGCTCGGCGGTATCGCCGCGGCGGCGATCACCGCCGAGCCGATCCAAACTGCCGCCAGCAGTGCCAGCCTCGGGAAGTGGAACACGACATCTCTCCTTGTCCCGCGGAAACGCGAATCGAAATGTTTAACGGTAGACCGGGCCGAAGTTTAGTCGCCTGTCGCCTTTCCTGCTAGGCCGGTCCGGGGGGAAACCAGCCCGAAATCGCCGCGCGGCGGGACTCACAGAACCAAAAACCGCTTCCGGCCCCCTCGCATGGGTTGATTCCCCGTGAGGAGTCGCCCCGTTTTTAGGCCAGGGGCATTCAGTGTAGAAACCATCGTCAAGTACCAAGGGGACAAACCCTTGGCCTGTTTTCGATACAGATGTCAGTCACGGGGCGAAGCTGCACGGCGCCCACGGTTTTCAGCGCGCAATCGCTAAACTCGTTCACAACCGTCGATTTGACCCCGGCGCAACGAGCGCCGAGGCGCTCGCGGGTCGGATTCGTGACCCATGTTTGAGATGTTCGCTCCTTCAGCTTCCGACTTCGAAACCGCCCGATTTTGAGTCTCGTAGGCCCGACGCCATGCGATCTCTTTCTGCACCGGAGTTCAAGCAACTCTTGCCCCGCGCGCGGGTCGGTATCCTGGGCTTCCTGGTCGCTTTCACGGCCGTGTTGTTCGACGTATGGGTGCCGTTTGGACTTCCCGTGGCGGTCGTCTACTTGTTGCTGGTCGTGCTGAGCATCCAATCGTCGCGGCAATCGGCGATTTGGTTCGCGGCCTGCACGGCGACCTTGCTGACGATGATTGGCTTCTTCATTTCGCAGGGTAAACTGCCCGTCACGGCCGAACTGATGACGCGGGCGATCGCCGTGCTGGCGATCTGGCTGACGGCGGTGCTCTGTTTGTGGCAGCAGCAGCGCAAGCTGGCGGAGGGAGAGCGGGTCAGGACTTTGGTGGCGGCCGAAAACGCGAACAGGGCAAAGAGCGAGTTCCTGGCGAACATAAGCCACGAAATCCGCACTCCCATGACCGCGATTCTCGGCTTCGCGGAGCTGCTCTTGTCCGACGTCGAGAAGCCCGCCAACGCCCATGCCGCACAGACGATCAAGCGAAACGGCGAACTGCTGCTGGAGATCATCAACGACATTCTCGACCTCTCGAAGATCGAGGCCGGAAAGCTCGACGTCGATCCGCAGCCTTGCTCGCCGCGGCAAGTGGTCGCCGACGTGGTCACGTTGATGCGCGTCCGCGCCGACGCCAAGCAGTTGCCGCTGGAAGTCGCATTCGTGGGACCGATCCCGACGACGGTCCGCACCGATCCTTTGAGACTGCGCCAAGTCCTCATCAATCTCGTGGGTAATGCGCTGAAGTTCACCAACGCCGGCCGCGTTTGCGTCGAGACGCGGTTGGTCGGCTACGACGGCGACGCGCCCGGCTTGCAGTTCGACGTGGTCGACACCGGCATCGGCCTCACGGCCGAGCAAATCGACGGCTTGTTCCTTCCATTCTCCCAGGCCGACTCGTCGACGACACGCAATTACGGCGGCACCGGCTTGGGGCTGACGATCAGCCTGCGGTTGGCCCGAATGCTCGGCGGCGACATCACGGTCGAAAGCGTTCACGGCCAAGGTAGTCGCTTCCGTTTGACAATCGCCACAGGG
>DATLQY010000823.1:0-6774 GCA_035534975.1 Pirellulales bacterium | reverse complement strand
GCAACCGATATGCCTTGATTCTTATAATAGAACCTGGCGCGAGCGCTTCCGCAAGCGAAAAGTCGCCCCAAGAGTAAGCGTCGGAGGCAGACAAGGCGATCGGGTGCCGATTCTCGGCAAATAGTACCAATTGTAACGGTCGGGCAGACCGTAGGTCAGGCGTTCCAGCCGTGCGTAGAACGGAATTCATTCCGTTTTCCCGTTACCAAGTTTTTCGGTCGCGCCAACGGAATGAATTCCGTTCTACAACAACCTAACCTACACGATCTTCTGCCCAGGTCTCCAGGCGAACGAGCACCTCTTCGAATTCGTCGCCATTGGCCGCGATGACGAACCGGCGCGAGGTGGGCCCTATGACTTCGATCGTGATCTCCAGCCGTTCGACGGGCAGGCAGCCGGGCACGCGCTCGGCCCATTCGACCAATGACACGCCCGGCGTCGAAAAGTATTCTTGCGGCCCCAGATCCCAGAACTCATGCTCGTCGCGAATCCGATAAGCGTCGAAATGGAAAACGGCGGTTCGTCCCTGGTGCTCTTGCAGCAGCACGAAGGTCGGGCTGACCACGTCGCGCGGATCGACTCCCAAGCCGCCGGCGACGGCTTGCGCCAGGCGCGTCTTGCCGGCTCCCAACGGGCCGTTAAGTGCCAACACGGCGCGCCGCGGCAATGCCGCCGCCAGGCAGGCGCCCAACGCGGCGGTATCCGCTTCATCGCGCGCTTCGAAGGTAAACGGCTTCATTACTAGTGGATCCACCCCTGCGGCACCAAGGGTCGCACGTCTCCGCCGGCGTCGATCTGCCACAATCCGGGCTCGGTGACGAACTCACCGATCAGCGTCAACGGCACGTCGAGCGGTTGCTCCGCGAGCATTCGCCGCGCTATGTCGGGCGGCACGGCCAGCAGCAATTCGAAATCTTCGCCATCGCCCAAGGCGTGGCCCAAGGCGTCTCGGGTGCCCCCGTCGCTTTGGGCCAGGGCGCGCGCCGCGTCGGCAATCGGCACGTCGGAGGTATTGATTCTCGCGCCGCAGCCGCTTGAATTCACCAGCCGCGCCAAGTCGAGCGAGAGACCGTCGCTGACGTCGATCGCGGCGTGCAACTCATAGCGCTGGTGCAGGATGAGCGCTTCGCGTACGCGAGGCGTGAAATCGAAGTGCCTGCCCAGGATGCTACCGCCGAAGCTTCCCGTGACGACCATCGCATCTCCCGGCCGCGCGCCGCTGCGACAAAGCGGTCCTCGCTCGGTGGTCTCGCCCAAGAGCGTCACGCTGATCGCCAGGGGGCCGTCCCAACAATTCGTGTCGCCGCCGGCGAGTGCGACCTGGTATTCGGCGGCCAGCGGCAACATTCCTTCATAGAGCTTCGTGGCCAGCTCGAATGCGCCGGTCCGCGGCAGGGCCAAGGCGATCACCGCGGCCAGCGGCCGGCCGGCCATGGCGGCGATGTCGCTGAGGTTTACGGCCAACGCCTTGCGGCCGATCCGCCGAGGGTCGGACTCGGAGAGTCGAAAATCGACCTCGTCAGTCAAGAGATCGACCGTCACCAGGCATTCCGGCCGGCCCGAAAATCGCAGAAGCGCGGCATCGTCGCCCGGTCCGAGGAGCAGTTGCGGATGGGGCGGAAGCCGCTGGCGTAGCCAGGCGATGAATTCGGTTTCCATAGGAAAGGGTAGGAAAGGGTAGGAGGCGTTAGGCTTTAGGCTTTGGGCTTTAGGCAACCGATGCCTAACGCCTATTGCCTAACGCCCCTGTTCCTCGATCCGGCGCCGGCATTCGTCGAGCATTTCGGCGGTGCGCGTGGCGCCGACCCTACTCACGCCCAGCGCGCGGACTTCCAATAATTGGTCGAGAGTGCGAACTCCGCCGGCGGCCTTGACCGCAAGCGGCGGAGGCGAATGGCAGCGCATGAGCTTCAAGTCGTCGATCGTGGCCCCGCCCTCGCCGTAGCCCGTCGAGGTCTTGACGAAATCGGCCCCCACGTCAGCGCAGATTTCGCAGAGGCGGATTTTCTGCGTGTCGTTCAGGTGGCAGTTTTCGAAGATCACCTTGACGATTTTTCCTCGCTCGTGTGTGGCAACCACGACGGCCTGGATGTCGGCCTTGACGAACGTCCAATCTCCCGAGAGCACTTTGCCGATGTTCACGACCATGTCAAGCTCTTGGGCGCCGTCGGCCAGGGCCTGCTCGGCTTCGAGCACCTTGACGCGGGTCGTGTGTCCGCCATGCGGAAAGCCGATCGTGGTGCCGGCCTTGACCGTGCCGCCGGCCAGCAGAGCGACGCAGCGCGCCAGATAATACGGCTTGATGCAGACGCTCGCCACATCGTACCCGCAGGCGAGCCGGCAGCCGGATTCCAGTTCTGGGTCGGTCAAGACCGGCTGCAACAGCGAGTGGTCGATCATCTTGGCGATGTCGCGATAGGTGTAGTCGAGCATTGGCCCACTCCATGAACGATCCGGGCTAGCGTGTGATCTTCAGCATCGGCAAAGCCTGGCGCAGACCGGCCACTCCAGCCTCGGTCACGGGCGCGCCTTGCAACCCCAGCGCGCGGAGTTGCGTGAGGGGCTTGAGTTGCATTAGTCCCTCGTCGGTCACGTTGGTCCCGGCCAGATGCAACGTGTGCAGTTGTGCCAGGCCCTGAAGCTGCCGCAAGCCGGCGTCGGAGACATCGGTGCGGTTGAGGGTCAGCAGGCGCAGCACCGGCAGCGACGCCAGGTGTCCCAGCCCTTCGTCGCCGATGTGCGTGCCCGCCAGCACCAGCGTCTTGAGCTGAGTGAGATCCGCGAGCGCCGATAAGCCTTCGTCGGTCACGTCGGTGTTGCCCAAGTCGAGTGAGGCCAATTTCGCGTGCGCCGCGACGGCGGCCATGCCCGCGCTCGTCACTCGGGTGTTCCAGAGACTGAGCGTTTCCAAGTCCATCAGCGGCCGTAGTGCTTCGAGCCCTTCGTCGGTCACGCCGGTGTGGGCCAGGTTCAGCACCCGCAATCGCGTCAGTGCCGGCAGGTGGACCAGGCCAACGTCGGTGACGTCGGTATCGTGCAGATTCAGCGTCGTCAAGTTCGCCAGGTCGGCGAGCTGTGCCAGGCCCGCGTCGCCGACGCGCGTTGAGAACAGGTCGAGCAGTTCGAGCTTCGCGAGCTTGGCAACGTGCTCCATGCCCGCGTCGGTCACGGCCGTCTCGCCCAGGTTCAACGTTTGCAAGCTTCGAAGCTCAGCCAGGTGCTCCAACCCCAGGTCGGAAATCCGCGTTTCGGGCAGGTTGAGCTTGCGCAGTCGGCCCAGGCGCTTGAGGCGCGCCAGGTCGTCGTCGTCGACGGGCGTGAAACCGAGTTCGAGCGTCTCCAAGCGGGGAAGCTTCGCCAGGTGGACCAGTCCCTCGCCCGTGACGGTGGTTTCGGTCAGGTCGAGCGTACGCAGGTTCGTGAGCGGCGTGAGGTGGACCAGCCCGGCTTCGGTGACGGGCGTGTGCCACAGATTCAGCGTCTCGAGCCGCGTGAGCCCCGCCAGGTTCGCCAGAGCGTCGTCACTGACGGGGGAGTAATTCAGATCGAGCTTGACGAGTCGTTTGAGCTTGGCGATTTGCCTCAACGTGGCATCGGTGATCGGCGCATCGCTGATTTCGAGCGATTCGAGATTCGTCAGCACACCGAGACACCGCAATCCAAGATCGGTGACTTCCGTTTCGGTCAGGTACAGTTCGCGCAATTCGGTGAGCGCCGCGACGTGTTCCAGCAAATCGTCGTCGACGTCGGCGCCCGAGAGGACGACTTTGACCACCGGCTGCCCCTTTCGCCTCGGATCGCGCTCGACCCGCCCGCCCAAGTGTTCGATTGCCGTGACGGCGCCTGCCTCGCCCGCCGGAGCGGTGAGCGCCGTGGATGCGTGCGCCGCCACGATGAGCCCTGCGACAAGAGCGTTTTCGATCAGATATAACTTCATAGGTTCAGCCAAACGCCTCCCAAGCGGCTGGATAACGCGGCAAATTGTCGCACGTTGAAATGCCAGGGACCGTCCTGAGAAAATCGTTGCTTTCGGAGATTAACCAGATTTGCTCGCTGGGGCCGCCGCAAGGGAGATTGAAGTGATTGTACATCCGGGCCGCGACATGATACAAGGATGGAGCGCCGTCTCCCGTGAAACGAGGTTGGATCATCCCATGCACACCGTTACGCACCTGCGCGTGATTGCGGCCCTGGTTCTGTCGGGTTTACCTTGGCAAACGTCGCCTGCCAACGCCCATTTCCTCTTCATCCGCATCACGCCGCCGGCCGAGGGGGGCCGAGCGGCGGAGGTCTACTTCAGCGAACGAGCGACTGCCGGCGACCCGCGATTCATCGACAAAGTGGCCGGCACCGAGCTCTGGCGGCAAGCAACGCCCGGAAAGTTCGAACCCTTGGCCGTCGGCAAGGCCGCCGACCGGCTGCGTGCCCATTTGCCTGCGGGCGGTTCGCTGTCGGTCATTGGAGTCTGTAACTACGGAGTGCTGGCCCGGCCCGGTCAGACGCCGTTCTTGCTGAAGTACTTTCCGAAGGCGCTGGCCGGCTGGCCCGAGGAGCTCAATCGGTTCGAAGCCCGCCCCGAAACAGCGCTGGAAATCGTCGCCACATTCACCGCCGACGGCATCGTGATGACGGCGCTCGTCGACGGCAGCGCGCTGGCCGGAGCCGTGTTCCATACGATCGACGACGACCTGGGCAACGAAGAATTGACGGCCGGCGACGACGGCCGCGCAAGCTGGCGCCCGGCGGAGACAGGCAATTACTCGGTATACGTCGAGCACGTGCGCCACGAGCCAGGTGAGGCGGACGGCCGGCGCTACGACGAGATTCGCGAGTTCGCCACGCTCAACTTCATGTGGCCGCCGGCGCCCGACCGGCCCGACGTCAAGGCGGTGCGGCTGTTCGAGGAGGCGATCGCCCAGCGGGCCCAATGGCGCGAGTTTCCCGGTTTTTCAGCCAAGATCACCGGCAATGTCGACGGCCGCGAGTTCGCCGGCACGGTCGTCGCGGCGGCCGACGGCGCCGTGTCGCTGGCCACCGACGACGATGCGACGCGCGAGTGGGTCGAGGAGCAACTCGGCTCGATCACCATGCACCGCGCCGCGGGTGGCTCGCCGTCCGACGCACCCAAACCGCGGCTCTGGTTCGCCGACCGCGACGCCGAACACCCTTTGGGCCGGCTTCTGATCTTCGACGGGGGACGGTTCGCTTCGAGCTACCGCGTGAAAGACCGCCAGATCACGGTCGTCAACCGGCTCCTGGGCGATCGCGATATGACGATCACCGTGCTCGATAACGAAGAAAACGCCGAGGGGAAGTACCTCCCGCGCAGTTACACGGTGCAATACTGGGACGCCCTGACGGGCGCCTTGCAACGGACGGAAACCGTGCGGGACCGCTGGCGGCGCGTCGGCCCGTTCGATTTGCCGGTCCAACACATCGTCACCGCGGCGAGTGACGAGGGATTGTCGGTGCGGAGCTTCGTGCTTTCGGAGCACGAGCTCGCGGCTGGCGTGAAGTAGCCGTGGTCGCCATCGATTGTTGGGGGCGTGTCATCCACGATGGTCCGTTGTCCTGGGCCGCCGATGGTCCGGGGACGTCCATGGTCGGTGGCGCATTGCCATCGCGGACCGGCTGCGGCCCTCGCGGGAGGGAACCGTTCGTTCCTGAGCACCAAAGGTGCGGCGCTGCGATAGCCAGGGGCAAAGCCCCTGGTCCGCCTCGCGATTTACTCGTCGTAAGCCCCAACGGGGCGCGCTGAGGGTGCTCAATTCGCCAACTCCGGATTCGAGGCACCGTCGTGCCACGCACCGCGATCCTCGCAACGTCACGTGTTTGACTGCGGCGAGCGCGCCCCGTTGGGGCTTAGAGAAATGATTTGGGTGCCGTGCCAGGGGCGTTGCCCCTGGCTGTTGCAGCGCGCCCTTTCAGGGCAGACGTCGTGGTCGTCGACGATGGTCCGTTGTCCTGGGCCGCCGATTGTCCGGGGACGTCCATGGTCGGTGGCGCATTGCCATCGCGGACCGGCTACGGCCGTCGCGGGAGGGAATCGTTCGTTCCTGAGCACCAAAGGTGCGGCGCCGCGATAGCCAGGGGCAAAGCCGGGCTTGCCCCTGGCCTCAGAAAGATGTGTCGAGCAACGAGGGCGCGGCCCCCCCACGATTGAGAGTGGTTGTTTTTCTTCAACCCTCCGTTTGGTTGCGGCCGAGCGAAGCGAGGCCGCGTCAAGGAGTTTGCTTCATCTGCCGCGCGGCGCGGCGGCGGGCGACCATCCGCGGGTCGCCTTGCAGGTTTCTCATCTCCTCGCGGATTTCCTGTGTCGTCATCCGCAGGTCTTGTTTCTGCCGCCACCATTGGAACCCGTAATCCAAAAGCGCCAGGGCCAAAAGCGCCAGGGCGATTTTCATGCCCGTGCGCAGCAAGACCTCGACCAGGAACGCGGCGATTTGCGGCGGCCCCAAACCCGCCAGGCCAAAAATCTGCTCTCGCTCGCCCGCCAGGCAGGCGTACGTCACGGCGAAAACCAGCACGATCTTGAGCAGGCCGAAACCAAGCCGGACGACTCCGGCCAAGGAGAGGATCCGCGCCAGGCCCTTCATCGGGTCGATGCGGGCAAGGTCAGGGGCCACTTTTTCAGGCAGAAACAGCAGCCCGACCTGCGCCACGTTCGAAATCACGGCGGCCGCCAGGATGCAGCCGAAAAGGGGCAACAACGCTCCGGCCAAGGTCCAGGCGAGGTCGCTCATGTGGGCCGAGACGGTCGTCACGTCGGCCGTA
>DATLQY010000822.1:0-2391 GCA_035534975.1 Pirellulales bacterium | reverse complement strand
GAAAGTACATTACGTCGGCAGATTCCGAATCTGCTGCACGATGAGCTTCAGATGAACGGGCGGCGTGTCGTCGGTCGCCTTGACCACGACCAGCAAGAAATATCGCCCTGGATGAAAAACCTGTTTGAGTTGTTCGGCTTGCACGGTCGTCTCCCCGCGGCTTCGAAACGTAGCCGCAGTTTTCGCCCGATGTTCAGAATGTGCCTTCGTCCATAAGTTCGGCGCGAAACGCCACGAAGTCGGCATCATTGATCGCTAGAACTTGGATCGTTGCTCGACCCGTGCGGGTCCGCCCCCGCAGAAAAGGCCCGTCCCAAGTAAAGTGGCGTTCCCAATTCTGTTGGCGCGGGTGAAACAATGGGATGATCTGCCGAGTGATCGGATCGCGGCCCGCGATATTTGGTCCCTTCCGTTTGTTGCAGTGCAGGCAACTCCAGGCCAAGTTCTCGAATTCCGTCTCGCCACCGTGTTGTTCCGCGATGATGTGATCCACCTGAAACGGCAATGGGTCGAAAACGGTCGGCATATGACAGTATTCGCAACGGTAAACCGCGGCTTTCCGCACACGCTCGATCAGTGCCCGGTTCATTGGCTCTCAGCACATTTGCGACGGCCCTTGAGCGCTTTGCGTGCTTTCGCTTGAAAGATGCCTAGCACCTGGCCGACATGGATGAAGTTGTCGAGCTCATCGTGCTCGGCAGGCGTCAGTTGGCCGGCCCGGTTTCTCGCCGCCAGTCGGTTCATGCGCCTGCGGTCAGTCGCATCGAAATCCAGCCGCAGAATCGCCTTCGCCGCCTCTTTGGACAACGCGGAATGCTTGCTGTCGACGACACGTCGCAGAATCGCCATCTCGTTGGCCGGCCTTTCCGTCGCAGTGGCCATGCTCGTCCTCCAGTGCAGGTTGTTTGATTCCCCTATTCTACCTTGTGGGCGTGACGTTGGCGACGCGACGTGCGCTCCTACGCCAACTGGTCCTCCACCACCCGCCCATGCACGTCGGTCAGGATTCCGCCGCCCAAGCCGACGGCGCACTCAGCGAGAGTGGCTTTCGAATGGATACCGCTGGCGGACCACACGAGCCCCTAACGACTTAATCGACTCAAGCACATTCGCGAGGTACTTCGGCGGCAGGTATCCGCGCTGCGGTTCCACAAGATTCTTGGGCATCTCGACCCACCAGATACAGTGCGCCGCCGATCGCTCCTTCAGACCCGTCACGCAACCGGGACCGTAGGGAACTTCAACGTATTCCTCGCGAAACGCCATATCGATCGTGGAGGTAATCCCGATGATGACGATGAAATCGTCGGTCACGATCTTCGAGTTCGGACTCACCAGAACCCAACGTCGGCTCTTTGGGTTCCGTCCTTGCGGATCCGGCGCTATCGAGCGAACAATTCGGCCTTGAACAAATGTCTTTGCCACACGCGGTAAGGTCTACGTCCGAGATGAGCTCAGCCAAACAGGTCCTGGTTGAGCTGCCTGATTTTGTCCACCGACTTGAGGTTCTGGAGCTCCTCTTCGAGTTGAACCGGGTACTTGCGCGGATCGCACAGGGCGCGAATCTCGTCTTCCGATAGGCCCATTTCCCTCATCCAACGCGCTCGTGCCTCCATGGCGCGTTCGGTTTCGTCGTGTGTTATTGAGACATTTGGCTGCATTGCAATTGTCCTTGTGACGCCAAACCGGCTAAGAGCCAATCCCAAAACCACCAGGCAGGCGGGCCACCTGCAACACACGGCGGTTTTGGGATAGGCTCTCGTAGGGTGATTGGCCCCGCCACTTCATTCTACCCTGTCGAGCCACCCTCGTCGAACGGCAACCCGCCCGAACCCACCATGAAGCGATGATACCATCAGCTCCTTCACCACGCGTCCATGCACGTCGGTCAGGCGAAAGTCGCGGCCTTGGAAGCGGTACGTGAGCCGGGTGTGGTCGAAACCCAGCCAGTGCAGGATCGTGGCGTTCAGGTCGTGAACGTGACGCGGTCCATGAGGGCGTTGAAGCCCAGCTCGTCGCTGGTGCCCAAGGTCATGCCCGGCTTCACGCCGCCGCCGGCCAACCACATGCTGAAACAGTTCGGATGATGGTCGCGGCCGTCGTTGCCCCCCTGCACCATCGGCGTGCGGCCGAACTCGCCGCCCCAGATCACCAGCGTTTCGTCCAAGAGACCGCACCGCTTCAGGTCCTTGACCAGCGCGGCGCAGGCCCGGTCGGTATCCTGACAGTTGTGCTTGAGGTCGGCCACCAGGTTGCCGTGCTGGTCCCGGGCTTCGTGGAACAGTTGCACGGCTCGCATAGCGAGTGCCATCTTGCCCGCGAACGACCCGACGCGAATAATTCACCTTGATGTTGCCGCCTGAGGCGACAGTCCTGTCAAGCGCCGGTCAC
>DATLQY010000821.1:0-10827 GCA_035534975.1 Pirellulales bacterium | reverse complement strand
CCAACTGCTGCGACATCCGGTTGCCGCGCTGGTTGGTCTCGCGAATGGCGCGAATGCCCCCTGTCTCCGGATGGATGACGACTTCCATGAATTCGTTTCGAATGGATACCTCGCTCGACGGCTTCCCCTTCGATTTTGTTTTCGTCGGAACCTGTGTGCCGGGACCGATCCAGGCAAAACCCATCGGCGGCACATCGACGACGACGTGCATTCCGCCGGGCGACTCTTGCGCGGCGACGATCGGCGCTTGGCAAGCGGGAAGTACCGCCAGATCGGGCGTCGCGACGAGAACTCGCCGCGAAACGATGTGAGGATTGGCCACTAAATAGCCCGCCACGCCGCCAGGCGATCCGCGGCCGAGCAATTCGGCGAGCCGTCGGGCCGCGGTTATTTGCGCTTCGGCGAGTCGTACCTCGTCGTTTTCATCGCCGCACTCGCAAGGGTTCGGGCTCGTGGCGGCGGGTGGCGCGTTCAGAGTCGCCGAATCCACCGGGGGGTTTACACCCCCCGCTCGCCTTGGCGCGACATCGCTCAACGACGCAATCAACGTCGACAGCGACTGTTCGGATTCGGCGAGAAGTTGGCGGCGGTGGTGCCGCGCCAGCCGCGAGAGCGGATCGACCTCCTGGCGAATGATCGCTTGCCGCAAGTAAGGAGCGCGGTATTGATCGGCACGGAACCGGGTCAGCTCGCCGGGCCGCTCGGTGCGGGCAAAGTAATCGGCCAACGTGACGAACTTGCCCAAGACCGGCGCGTAGGCGGCCATCCGCCGCAGATCGTCGAAGAAGGGGCTCTTCTGGCCCGGCCAGTGAGCGAAGACCAAGGTGGCCACATGGTCGTGGTCCATCGCCTCGCCCATTTTGCGTGGAAACCCCAGCAAGCACTCCGGCGCCTTGGCGTCGAGCGGTAAACGGCCCAACGCGTCGATGGCGCTGGAGTCGAGTCCCTCCCAGCGGATCTTGCTTTGGACCCCCTTGGGAAACTGGCCGTCGTCGAGCGTGCTGTGGAGCGCGCCTTGGTAGCCCAGCCGCGATAAGATTTGCGGCAAGATCGGCGACAGTCCGAATCGTCGGCGGCCATACACCACACACGCGGCGCCAAGCCGCGCTTGATAGGTCGCGGCGCCGCGACGCAATTCGGCCAGCGTCGACTCGATTGGCAGCAGCGGCAATTCGCGCTCGTCGAATTCGCCGCCAACCAGGCTCACCGTGCCGTGGTCGAGGGCCAGCCGCAGCGCCGCCAATATCTGGGGTTCGGCGCAAGCGAGTTGCTCGACGAGCTCTGCGGAGATCAACAGGTTCTTCGCGGCACCGTCAGCCAATTCGCCGAGCAAGCCGGGGCCCAGCGTCGTGGGGGCCACGAGCACCAGATCGACGAGATAGGCCTCGACCGGATAAAACCGCTCGCGGGCTTCGGTCAATACGTCGAAGCAATTCCGAAGGTGGTCGCGTGCCGTGTCGGCATGCCCGGCGACGGCCGCGCGGGCGGCGGAGACCGCCTCGTTACGGAGGTGGATTTCATCGATATTGCTCATGTACCGCATTTGGCGCGTGAGCAACTCGACCAGCAGGTAGCCCAAACCGAGCGCAAGAAAATCGGCCGCCAGGCCCTCGTCGACCTGCCCGGGCCCGCCATCGAGGCCTTCCAGGGCCGCCGATACGATCTCGACGCGACGCTGGAGTTTGCGCACCACGCAGGCGCCCTCGCTTTGCGCCCGGCTGGCCCAACCGGCCAGTAGCAGGGCCTCACTCGCCTGGGGAACGACCAGCAGCCGGCCGCCCAGGTCGGTGGGAGGACCATCGGCGCGGTGCCAGGTGGGGAGCTTGCCGGCCGAGGCCAAGAGCGCCGGGTGCCAGAGGGCCGACCAGGCCGCTAAGAGCCCTTCGGCTTGATCGCCCTCCTGGTAGACCGGAAAATCCTCGAGGCTATGGCAAGGGAGCAGGACGATCAGTTCTTGGAATTGCATGATCTGGGGAGGGCTGCGACAAGAACAGCGACCAACCGGCGGGTGAGGCGCACAGGCGCAGACCCCCACCATATCCGCCAAGCGGCCGGCAGTCGAGACGGTGATGTACAAACGATTTGGGACAGCTATACTGAACAGGGAAAGGATTCGGAACGAACGGGAACGAACGTATTTTAGTTGACAAACGGATCTCGAAACCGCTAGATTGGAGCGCATAGAGAGCACCATCCGCTTGACCGCGCGCTTTCCCGTCCGCGACTTGTTCCTGGTCAGCGGCGGCGGATGGAATTGGACAGGGTGAGGAATCCGATTATGGCGAGAAGCGACGCCGTCTGGGGCATCGATATTGGCCAGTGTGCGCTTAAGGCGTTACAGTGCCGGCCGCACGAGGACTCGAACCGCGTGGTGGCCGCGGCCTTCGACTACATCGAGTACCCCAAGATTCTCAGCCAGCCCGACGCCGATCCGGCGGAGTTGGTCGGCGAGGCGCTCAAGCAGTTCCTCTCGCGCAACAGCGTGCGCGGCGATCGCGTGGTGATTTCCGTGTCGGGGCAAAGCGGTCTGGCGCGGTTCATCAAGCTGCCGCCCGTCGAAGCCAAGAAGATTCCCGACATCGTCAAGTACGAGGCCAAGCAGCAGATTCCCTTCGCGTTGGACGACGTCGTCTGGGACTTCCAGCGGATGGCCGGCGGGAGCGAAATCGAAGGTTTCGCGATGGAAACCGAGGTCGGCCTGTTCGCCATGAAGCGCGACCAGGTCTTTCGCGCCTTGAAGCCGTTCCGCGACGCCGAGATCGAAGTCGACGTGATCCAGCTCACGCCCTTGGCCCTGTACAACTTCGTGGCCTTCGACCAGATGACTCACCTGCCGCCGCCGGAGGAATACGACCCCGAGAGCCCGCCGGAATCGGTGGTGCTGGTGTCATTGGGCACCGACACGACCGACCTGGTGGTGACCAATGGTTTCCGCGTCTGGCAGCGGAGCATTCCGATCGGCGGCAACCATTTCACCAAAGCCCTGACAAAGGAGTTGAAGCTGACTTTCGCCTCGGCCGAACACATGAAGCGCAACGCCGCGCAGGCCGAGGATCCGAAGGCCCTGTTTCAGGCGATGCGGCCGGTGTTCAACGACCTCTTGACCGAGGTGCAGCGATCGATCGGCTACTTCACGAACCTCGATCGCCGGGCCAAGATCGGCCGCGCGTTGGCCCTGGGCAACGCGATGAAGCTGCCGGGGCTGCAGCGCTACCTGGCGCAAAACCTGGGTTTCGACCTGGCGCGCGTCGAATCGTTCCGGGGCCTGAGCGGCGCGGCCGTGGTCGACGCGCCCGCTTTCAAGGAAAACGTGCTGGCCTTCGGCGTCTGTTACGGTCTGGCTTTGCAGGGCCTGCGCGATACGAAGATCAAGACCAACCTCCTGCCGCGCGAAATTGCGCTGGACCGCATGATCAGGGCCAAGAAGCCCTGGGCGGTGGGGGCCGCGGCGTCGCTGCTCCTGGGCTTCAGCCTGAGTTTCTTCAGTTACTGGCGGGCGGCCAACTCGGTCGCCATGGAGGGCTTCTTCAAGCCGGCGGTGGAAAAAGCAAAATCGGTGGCGACGACGGCCGCCACGTACAAGTCCGATTTCGACAAAGCGAAGCTAGACTACGCCAAGACGGTCGAAATCGGTGACGGCTTCATTCAAAACGTCGCCGGCCGCGACATGGTGTTGAAGGTCTGGAAGGCCATCAATCTTTGCCTTCCCAGGGACGAGGGGGAGCGCCCCAAGGAGATCACCAAGCGCAACGAGCTTAATATCGAATCGATCGAGTGCTTCTACACGGACGACCTCGCCTCGTGGTACGCGGGCCTCAACCCGAATGACAAGGCCGAGTCGGCCGCGGAAGCGCCAGCCGCGCCGCCGCCCGATGCGGCCGCCGAGCCTCCGGCCCAGCCCCAGCCGCCAAACAATGCTCCGGGCGCGGCCAATGCTCCGGGCGCGGCCAACGCTTCGGGCGCGGCCAACGCTCCTGCTCCGCCACCGGCTGATGCTCCTCCGCCGACGGATGCTCCCCCGGCCAACGCTGCCGCGGCCCAGGAAAAGGAGGCCGCACCTTCCGGCCCGGGCTGGGTGTTTCAGTTAAAAGGGCACCACTATCACAACGATCGCGAGGACCCCAACCAGGGTTTCTTGTTCGTCCGAAACACCATCCTCAAGAATCTGCGTCGTGACGAGATCCTATTGCCGCCCAACGAGCAGCCGCCGGGCGGATCCACGACCTACCCGGTGAGAAAGTTGGGGATCAGCTCCCCGGTATTGGTAAACCCCGGGAACATCAAACAGGATTTCAAGCTTGAGGTCGAGGATCTGGAAGCCGATGAAGAAAACGACGTGCCCGGTGCGAAAGGACGAGACGGCGCGGGCGGGCCCAAGAAGATCGACGCGCCCCGCTTCGACTTCGTCATTCAGTTCTGCTGGAAAGTGCCGGCGCCCAACTCGCCGGCGCTGGCGGAAGCAAACCTCTCGCGGGGTAAACCTGAGGGCGAGGGGGATGCGGACCACGGTGTCGGCGGCACGATCGAGCAGCCCGCCGCCGTGTTGACTGAACCGGCCGAAACCGCGGATGATGAAGAAAATGATGCCGCTGACGGGCCTGACGCTAACGAACCGGCCCCCGTGGCTGGCGAAGCCGCAGAAGCGATGGACGAACCAGCCGACAACGACCCCGCGGCCGAAGACGCTCTCGGCGACGGTAAACCGGACGAAGAATAAGAACCCCTGACGAACCACTCACCACTCACCACTAAGCAGAGCTGAATCATGGACCAGGTGAAGGTTTACTTGGCGATCCTCAAGAAGTACCACTTCTGGGTACTCAGCGTCGTCGTGGTCATCGCCAGTATGGTTTCATGGTCGATCTCATCCAAGAAATTGGCTGAGGATTTCAACCGCGACAAGGCACAGATCGACAGTGCCGACAAGGGGCTGAGCGGCGTCCTCGGAGATGGCGCACCCCCCAATCCGAGGTTCACCGCCAAGGTCGACGAAGAACACAAGGGCCTCAAGAGCAATGTCTTTACGGCCTGGCGGGAGCTCTACGAGTCGCAGGTTTCGCTATTTGTTTGGCCGGAAAAAATGCCCGACCTCGCCAAAGTCGCGCCCGGCCAGGAAATCCGCAGCGGGCGGCGCGCCTACTTCAATGAGAACGTCGTGCTCGGGGAATGGGAAGATCTCCTGAATCAGGTTCCGGTCCGCCAGATCAAGAAGGACGCCGACGACGATGATGAAGGGCGCAACGGCGGGACCCCTCGATACGAGGGAATCGTCGAGTGGAGCGAGGCGCAACGGAAAGCGATCATCGACCGTTACTATACCAATGGAATCCCGTCCGACCTGAACGTGCGCTTGGCGCAGGAAGATCTTTGGGTTTTCAGGACGCTGGTGGATTTGGTGAACGAGATGAACAAGCTGGCCATCGCTCAGATGGAGCTGGGTATCCACGATCCCCTGTTGGCGACAATCAAGCGAATCGACAAGCTTGACTTGGCCCAATGGGCCATCCTCGACGCCCAGAGCGATCCTACTTCGCTCGTGACATCTAAGGGAGAGGGAGGCGGTGGTGGCGGTGGTGGGGGTATGACAGGCGGCGGTATGGCGGGTGGTGGCGGTGGTATGGCGGGTGGTGGCGGCGGTATGGCGGGTGGTGGCGGCGGTATGGCGGGCGGAGGCGGTATGGCGGGCGGCGGTGGGGGCGCCCTGGAGGCAGCCAAATCGGAAGACGACATGTTGCTCAACGGCCGTTACCTCGACGAAAATGGGCAGCCGCTGAAGGCTAGCGAGGCGAAGGCTTCGGGTCCCTTCGCCGAGTTCAAGCAGATGTTCGTCTACATGAAGTTCGTCATGGACCAGCGCAAAGTGCCGGAGCTCTTAGCCGCTTGCGCCAATTCGACGTTGCCGATCGAAACACGTCAGGTGAGGATCAGGCCTATCGGCGGCAGCAGTGGAGGGGGCGGCTGGGGCCAGGGCGGGGGTGGCATGGGAAAAATGGGCGTGCCGGGTGGCGCGATGTTCGGCAACAACGCTGGAGGTGGGGGCGGAGGCGCTGCCGGTGACCTGGCTAAGACATCCTACGACATGCTGGTGGACGTCAGCGGCATCATCTACCTGTACAATCCGCCGGGCGATGACCCCGAGCAGAGCAACTTGGGAAAAGGCTCCGCTAAGTCACCCGGCAAGCGCTCGTTCGGCGTTCCCACTGGGGCCGTACAAGCGCCGCGCGCTGTTGCGGGCCGGTAACGTAGGTCAGGCTCTTGGGCCTGACGGAGAATTATCGTCGGTCGGAACGATCGGATAGGAGCTTCAAGGCCATGAAAGTCAAGTTGAAAATGGATCCGGCTCAGGCCAAGGCGCTGTTGCTGGCGCACGTGGAGAAAGCCGTCTTCGGCGCCGTGATGGTCTGCTTCGTGTTGCTGCTCTGGAAGTCGCTGGCGAGGAAACCTTACGACAAGACGCCGGACGAGTTGAGCGCGAAAGCCGCCGATATCAGCAAGAAGGTGGAAGATTCGCAGGTGCCCAGCCAGCTTCCCGGAGTCGAGAAGATCGCCGATTTCAGCCATAGGGTCAGGATCAGCATGGGCGACATTGATGGCGGCGACTATCCGATCGCCCCTTTGAACCGGCCCCCATTCGAACAGAAAGTCCGCCGGAAGGAGCCTGTGTTTCTGGCGGCGCGCGACCTGAAGACGTATAGCGGCGCCGGCATTCTGGCCACAGGCGAGGGGGATCAAGTACGCAAGGGCCGCGCCGGCGGCGTGCAAGGCGCCGGCGATGGCGGTGGTGGTGCGCCGGGTATGCCGGGCGGCGGTATGCAGGGCGGTGGTGCGCCGGGTATGCCAGGCGGCGGTATGCAGGGCGGTGGTGGTGCGCCGGGTATGCCAGGCGGCGGTATGCAAGGCGCTGGTGGTGCGCCGGGTATGCCAGGCGGCGGTATGTCGGGCGGCGCCGGCGGGGCGGGTATGCCGGGCGGCGGAGCGGGTATGGGCGGCGGTGGCAAGAAGTCCAAGGGCCGAGCGAACGACAAGAAACCGAACGAGAAGAAGAAGCCGTCCCCCGCCGGGGAGTCGCCCAACAATGACTACGACCTGGAAAAATATGTGCTGACGCCACAGAGCGGCGCCATCTACCAGGGACGGCATTGGATTTGCGTGACCGCATTGGTTCCCTTCGCGGAGCAGTCTGTGGAGTACCACAAGGTGTTCCAGAACGCGACCTTCAAGGATGCCACGTTGGACGAGCCCAGGTACGATCGTTTCGAGGTGCAACGTGCGCTGGTCAAGACGCCGGGCCAGCCCATCGGCGAAGACGATTGGGAAAAGCTCGACATGGACGCCGCCTACGACGACATGCGAACCTGGCTTGTGTATCCGGAAGTCGTCGACCCACTTTACATCGACGACGCCGTGACCTGGTTCTTGCCGCCAGTGGTCGGCGCGAACCACGAACCCGACCGGGTGCGGCACCCACGGATTCCACTAATTGGCGAGGCCACGACAACGGTGGCCGGGCCGATCGATTCCGCCAAGCCCGTCGACAATAAGAACGCTCGACGCCGCGGCGCCGCGCAACGCGGTAATCGTGGCGGTGCGGGCGGCGGTATGGCGGGCGGCGGAGGCGGTATGGCTGGCGGTGGCGGTATGGCGGGTGGCGGTATGGCTGGCGGCGGTATGGCTGGCGGCGGTCGAGGTATGGCTGGCGGTGGCGGTATGGCTGGCGGCGGTATGGCGGGCGGCGGCGGGGGCATGGGCAAGCGGAGCACCGGCGGCCAGGCACGTTCTGGTCCCAGGCAGAAGCTCGTCGAAAACAAACTGTTCCGGTTCTTCGATACCACGGTCGAAGTGGGCAAGACGTACCGTTATCGCGTGCGGCTGGAGTTGAACAACCCGAATTACGACGTTGCCTCGATGTACCTCGACACGAGCCGGCGCGATTTGGACAAGGGGGAAACGCGCGAGACCGCGTGGAGCGAGCCCTCCGGTGAAACGTTCGTCCCGCGCGCCGACGGTTTGTTGGCCGGCGAAGTGACGCCCGCCAAGGGCGCCACGGAATCGCACGCCCAGGTGATGGTCAAAGCGCTCGATCTCGAGAAGGGGATCGCGCCCAGCAAGGTCTTCGACGTGAGGCGCGGCACGCTGATCAACGAGAACAACGTCACAGTGCTGGTCGAGAACTATGCAACCGCCGGCGCGTCGAAAACCGAGTCGGTCGACTTCGAGACCAACGCGATCTGCCTCGACATGCTGGGGGGCGAGAAGCTGCTCGGCGGTGGCCTTGCGCCCGGCCGGGTGCTCGTGGTCGAGGCCAACGGCGAGTTGGCCGTGCTGGACCAATTCGCCGACGTGGCGACGTTCGACAAAGAACAGCGGCGAAAACAACGCCTGCAGACCAAGGAACCGGTTTCAACACCGCAAAACAGGGTTCGCGACGGGGGGAATGACGACAAGAAGAGAGAAATCTTCAACCTGGGGGACGGTCCCGGCGACGACGATTCGAAGAAAGGCAAGAAGCGGAAGCGGTGAGAAGAAATGGTGCTTCACGTCGTCATTCTCGGCCGCGTGAACGATGGATCATCGTCGTCTCCGTACGGCGGCGAAGAATGAAAAATTCACGGTGGCTGGGTCAGAGCCTTAGCGATGCCCCGGTCGCTATCGAGCCGGCGCATCGCTACGGCTCTGCCCCAGCCGCCACTGCTCGTGACATATTGTCTCATTCTCAGCCGCGCGAAGGATAACCTACGCCCGCGCTAGCATCTCGGACGGCGGCTTGTTATGCTCCTAGGTTCCTGGGGCAAGCCCGCGCGCATGGAGCCACGTGCGCCGCGCCGGTCCCCTGCCCTAATTCCTCCCACCCACCCACCAATCGCCATGAGCTCCTCCAGTCCGGCGCCGCAACGCCTCACCCTCGTCCAATGGCTGGTCTGCGCCATGGCCGCCATCGGATTCGCCTTCGACATCTACGTGCTCCTGATCCTGCCGCTGATTTTGCCGCCGGCGCTGCAGGAGCTGTTGCCGGGGGTCGTGCCCGGCGACCCGGATTTCAGGATGTGGCGCGGCTTGATGTTCTGGGTGCCGGCCATGGCGGGCGGCATCTTCGGACTGCTGGGCGGCTATCTGACGGACCTCTTGGGCCGGCGCCGTATTTTGACCTGGAGCATCCTCCTGTATGCATTTTCGACGTTCGCGTCCGGGTATTCGACGTCAATGCTGATGCTGCTGGTTTTCCGCTGCATGACTTTCATCGGCGTGTGCGTCGAATTCGTCGCGGCCGTCGCTTGGGTCGCCGAGTTGTTTCCCAACCACGATCAGCGCGAGAAAGCGCTTGGTTACACGCAATTTTTTTCGTCGATTGGCGGGCTGCTCATTGGCGGGGTTTTCTTGCTCCTTGACGAATGGCGAATGTCGCTTCCCGCGATTGTGTTGCCCGAATTCCTCAGCGTTCGGCTCGGGCCAATCATGGGCGACCATGCGACCTGGCGTTACACGCTGCTATCGGGGCTGATCCCCGCCATTCCGCTGATCGTAATTCGGCCGTTTCTGCCGGAGTCGCCGGTCTGGCGGCAGAAGAAGGAGGCCGGCACGCTCAAGCGGCCCAGTTTCCTGGAACTCTTTCAGCCTGCCTTGCGCCGGACCACGCTGGTGACCACGGTGATGGTGGCTTGCAGCTATGGCGCCGTTTTTGGAGCGATCCAGCAGTTGCCGCAGATCGTGCCCGCGCTGCCGGAAGTGAGGGCCGAGGTGATCGCGTCCAAGGCTGCCGCCAAAGACGAATTAGAAACGCTTGGTCCGGATGAAAGGTCCAAACGCGAAAAGGGGCTCGCGCGTCCCATTCTGGATCGGACAGCCGGTAAGCTTACACTCACCCAGGAAAGCGGGGGGCTTGTCGGGCGGTTCCTGCTTGCGCTCTTGGTCGTGAAAATCGTGAGCCGGCGCGCGCTTTTTCGGGTCTTCGTCCTACCCGGACTGGTTCTGATGCCGATCGTATTCGCCTACATCGCCACGCACAACCAGGTATTGTTTCAGGCGGGCACATGGAACATCACCCTCCTGCACGGCGGCATCTTCCTGGCGGGCTTATGCACCGTGGCGCAGTTCAGTTTCTGGGGCAATTACCTACCCATGGCCTATCCGCTCCATCTACGCGGCACCGGCGAAAGCGTCGCGGCCAATATTGGCGGCCGCATGCTCGGCACCGCCTTCGCAGCGCTGACCAGTTGGCTTTCAGGAATGCCGTTTGTGCCGGGGAGCGATGACGCGACGCGCATGGCCTACACCGCGGCGGCCGTGGGTTTCGGCGCCTATGCGGTCAATACCATCGCCTGTTTCTGGCTGCCTGAACCCCCGCGCGAGGAATTTTCCGAATGAGCGATCGCATTTCACGCGGACAATGGCTCGTACTGGCCGCCGCGCTGTTGGGCTGGATGTTCGACGGGGCCGAGCAGGGACTGTTTTCGCTCGTCGGCCGGTCCGCCGTGAAAGACCTCTTGGGCTACGCCGGCCACAACCCCTCGTCGGAGGAAGAAGCGAGGATTGGACTCTGGTTTGGCGTCGTGACAGCGGTCTTTCTTGTGGGTGCGGCCACCGGTGGCGTGCTCTTCGGCTGGCTTGGCGATCGCATCGGCCGGGTGCGCGCCATGACGTTAAGCGTGTTGACCTACGCGATCTTCACGGGCCTCTGCGGCATGGCGGGCGCGGCATGGCAAGTTGGCGTGCTACGGTTCATTTCCGCGCTGGGCATGGGGGGTGAGTGGTCGCTGGGCGTCGCGCTGGTCATGGAGGTCTGGCCGAACCGGTCGCGGGCACTGATGGCGGGTTTGATCGGCGCGGCGG
>DATLQY010000820.1:0-2241 GCA_035534975.1 Pirellulales bacterium | reverse complement strand
CTGCTGGGCACGATGGTCTGGTTCTACGTCTACCGCTCGATCTATTTCTTCGAGCGCATGAGCAACATGCTGACGATGATCGCCGGCATGTTCACCGTGACCTGGATTCAGCGGCACAACGAACTGACGGCGTTGATGGCCGCGGGCGTGTCGCGAAAGCGGGTGATCATGCCGATCGTGGTGGCCTCGGCGCTCGTCAGCCTGACGACGGCCGCCGGTCGCGAGCTGGTGATCCCCCGGATGTCGCGAGAACTTGAAAAGGACCCCAAGAACCTCACGGGTGAGAACGGGGAAACCATCAGGCCGCGTTTCGACGACGCCACGAACATTTTGTTGAACGGCGTCCAGAGCTTCGGCGACGAACGGCGGATCTACAAACCCAGCTTCCGCCTGCCCGACCCCATGCTCCGCTTCGGCAGACAACTGGTGGCTGACAACGCGTACTATCAGGAGGCGCGCGGCGGCCGCGACGGCGGCTACTTGCTCAAGGGCGTGAGCCGGTCGGCTGAAATCGGCCGGCAACCGTCGTTCGTGCTCGACGGCAAGCGTGTGATCATCACGCCTCGCGACGAGCCGAAGTGGCTCGAGCCCGACCAGTGTTTCGTCGTCAGCGACGTCAACTTCGACCATCTCACCGGCGGGCGGGGCTGGCGGCAGTTCTCGTCGACTTCGCAACTGATCGAGGGGCTCTCGAACAAGAGCCTGGCGTTGGCGGGCAATTTCGGGGCCGACGTCCGTGTCTCGATCCACACGCGGATCGTGCAACCGTTCTTGGACATGACGCTCTTGTTCCTGGGCCTTCCGTTGGTGCTTTCCGGGAACAACCGCAACGTATTCGCGGCGATCGGGCTGTGCGGCCTTGTCTCGTTGGCCTTCATGGTGGTCGTGATGGGCTTTCAGTACTTGGGCGGCATCGCACTGCTGCGGCCGGCCCTGGCCGCCTGGGTACCGCTGATAGTGTTCGTGCCGATCGCGGTGGCGATGGCGGACAGAATTGAACGCTGAGCGCCCACGACTACAACCTGGACGGTATTGGGTCCTCGAACTCGGCATTGGCCAAGGAGGTTTTCGCTTCCTTGGGCGTCAACAACAGAAGCATCGTGATGTCGGCTTTGGTTTCGTCAGGCAAATCGTCGAGGAATTCCCAGGCGTGGGTGTCGCGATCGACCCGATCCATTCGCTGATAATCGGGATCGATGATGCGAATCCGCACGGACACGCTGTTTTGACGTTTCACTTCGACCGAGGCTTTTGCGTGCCTTGCCTTGTATCGAGCGAGCGCTTCGACGATCTGTTCCACGATGCGATCGTGAGATGGGTGCCTGTTGCCACTTCTCATTTTCGGTCTCCTGATCATATACGTCCGTCCGCCCAGGCAATGACCGCGGCGGCCGCGTCAAGGAATGCCTGGGCTTCCCGCTTCTTGATCATTCCCGGCGCATATCGCATATCCGTCGACCAGGAATTCACCCGCACAAGTTGGCGCGCCACCTGGCTTGGGATCGAATGTCCGAGTCTTTGGTATTCCGCTTTGAGCCACACGAAGTCGTGCGCCTTACTTCCGCGAAAGGAATCAAGCTGCGCCCGTTGCCGTCTCCCTTTAAGCAATGAGAGCAGCAGTGCCTTTAACATGCACTCTACACCATAACCGGCCAGGTACACCGCACCCGTCGTGCGATCACTCCCAAAAAGGAATTCCGCATCGGCAAATCGTTGCTGAGCTGCGCGGTAGAATCGTCGCCCCTCAGCCGAGCTTGGCATTCCCATTAGGCAAAAGCCGCATGCGCGAAATCTATATCTATAATACTGCCAGTTCCCCCACGAATTGCGGAAGGTTCCCGTCGGAGTCGAAGGGCAACTCGCGCAGCTCGCTGATGATTTCCAGGTCGTCGCGGCCCTGGGCCTCGTCCCAATAGACCTGCGAGCACTCGACTTCGGCCAGGTCGAGCGTGTTGTGAATCCAGAGGATTTTGGCGTCCAAGGGTTCGGTCAGGCCGATGGTGGGCAAGGCTTCGTCGAGGATTTCGCGGTCGGTGTCGAAATTCACCGGCAGCATGCAAGCCGCGACGTTGCCGCTGGTCAGGCAGTTGATGCGCGTGATCCGGTCGTCCATCTGCCTGAGCGTCCGCGTCGTGCAAAACTCGATCAGGCCGATCCCTGACGCGTTGCCGTGAGTCTCCTCGGTCAATCCCCGCACGGCGATCCGCTTGACCTTGGGCCATTCGTCGGCGGCGGCGCGGT
>DATLQY010000819.1:0-5621 GCA_035534975.1 Pirellulales bacterium | reverse complement strand
GACTGAGGCGAAACGCTCGCTCAGCCGGCTGCCGTAGCCCAAGGCCACGGCGACGACCTGGTCGTGCTGACCCGGCTGGACCTGGGCCGGCAGCTCCAGCACGACCTGCCGGCCATCGGCGCCGTCGGCTTCCAGCCGGACCACATCGCCGCTGGCCACGCCCAGGCCAGCCGCCGTCGCGGGCGACAGGCAGGCGTAGTTGTCCCAGGTCACCTTGCTCACGGGGTCGGGTAACTCGTGCAGCCAGGGGTTGTAGGCATGGCTGGCATCGGGCATTCCGACCTTGGAATACAATATGAGAGTGTAGTTTCCTTCGAGCGGACTGCTCACGCGCGGCGCCAGGCGGACGGCGTCCGCGTTGAAGGGCCGCGCCGCGGCTGGCTCGGGGGCGACCTCGGCAAACCCGTCGTGCAAGGTGTGCTCCCAGAAATCCTGGAAGCTACCGCCGCCGCGCCAGCGGGGGAAAACCTTCTGCTCCCAGCGGGTCCGCAGCAGGTCGTCGGCCGCCTGTGGCTTGCCCATCCAGCTTGCAAGACTTTCCAGCACCGAGCGCGTGCCGCCCAGCGGCTCGATCATTGGCTGGACCACGCTCACCAGCCCGTCGACCGGTTCCGCGTCACTCCAGGATTCCAGGTAGTGCGGCACTGGGCAAACGCAGGTCGCCAGCGCTGCCGTTTCGTCCAGCCGCTCGGACAAGCTCACCAGCAGCGGCACGCGGCGCAGCGCATTGGCCAGCGCCTCGCCTGCAGGCAAATCATGCGCGGGATTACACTGGTACGTAAATAGCGCCGCCACGTTACCGTTGTGGATTTCCTGCAGCAAGCTTTCCACGTCCGCGTCGCTGCCTTGCCCCTGGTGCGACGGCCGCTCCAGGTCCACGGTTGCGCCGTAATTGTCCAGCAGGTGGTTGAGCAAGTTGCCGAGCGCTTGCTTGCCGTCGTCGTCGTCGCCGCACAGCACCAAGCTTCGCCCGCGCGCCTGCCACAGGCGATCGGCGAGATCGTCCAGGAAGGCTTCGGCGACCGGGGGCCCAGGCAACTCGCCACCGTCGAGCGCCACGTCGGCTTTCCTCGCCAGGCGCGTCGCCAGGTGACTCATGACCAGGCCGACCTCCCCAGGCGCGATCACCAGTCGCTGGTCGGCCTTGCTGCCGGTGAGCGACAGCCGCGACTCGAATTGCACATGGTACGACGGCTTTGGCGAGGGATCTTCGAGGCTGCGGCCTGCTTGATAGGCCGCGGTGAATTCCGTAGGCGAGAGCCATGTGCCAAGAAAGTCCGCCTCGAATCCGACGATCACTTCCGCCTGGTCCAGATGATAGTGGGGCAGCAGACGGTGGCCGTGCGTGCGTGCGTGCGAGTCGAGAATGGCCGAACAGGATCGCGTGTCGTAGACCACATGACGCGCATCGGCAAACGTGCCCAGGAACTGCTGGACCTGATAGCGAGTGGTTGGACTAGTCAGCGAGCCCGTCAGAAAGCGCACCGCGCCACGCTGTTTCCGCGCCGCCGCGAGCTGCTCGCGGACGGCCTGATCGACCTCGTGCCACGTGGCCTGCCGTCCGTCGCGCAACGGGTATCGTAATCGCAGCCTGTCGTACAATCCCAACAGCGATGCCTGCCCCACCGCGCACAGTCCACCTCGTGACAAAGGGTGCTGGGGATTTCCTTCCAGCTTGATCGGCCGGCCGTCGCGTACCTTTGCCAGCAAGCCACAACCGGCGCCGCAGCCGCCGCACGTCGAGGCCAAGTCGTACGAGCGGCCGGCCACGACCTCCTCCGTCGGCGCAAGAGGCGCCAACGCGTACTGTACCGGACTTCGCTGGCAACCGCTCAGCGCCGTGCTCGCAAAGGCGAAGCCCGCCAGCTTCAGAAAATCGCGCCGGCTGGCGCCTTCGACGGTTCCCGCGGTGAATTCATGCTCGACTTGCAATAAGGGATCGGCGTCGCCGTAATGCTCTTGCACGTGTTGCTCGCCGGACGTCTGGTTGGCCGCCATCAGTTCACTCCCTTGTGTCAATGATGACAAACGGCGCAATCCGTCGAAGGCTGAACTTGCGGCCGTACCGACTCGGCGAGCGCGGGCTCCCGATGACAATCGACGCACCACGCCATCGACAGATCCTCGACCTGCCGCACACGGTCCATGGTCTCGACCCGGCCATGGCAATGCTGGCACGTCACGCCGGCATGGATATGTGCTCGGTGGTTGAAACAAGCATAGGCCGGCAGGTTATGCACCTTGACCCAGGCGATCGGCTCACGCTGTCGGCCGTGGTCGGGCTCGAGTTGCTTGTCCAGTCCCAAACTGTCGTACAGTTTCTTCAGTTCAGCCGACACCTCCCGACGGGGCGTCTGGTTGGTCCTGAGGGCTTCGAGGTATTCCTGAAACGTCACATCCCATGAAGCCGTCACGAAGCGATGGCAATTCATGCACAGGCGGCTGGCCGGAATACCCGCGTGTTGGCTCTTTTCCGCGCCGAAATGGCAGTAAAGACATGAAATCTGCAAGTCGCCGGCGTGCTGCCGGTGGGAAAAGGCAATCGGTTGCACGGGCTCGTATCCTTGCTGGTTGCCCGGCAGGGAGTAGTTCTTCAGCCGGGGCGTCACGACCAACGCCCCCGCGCCCAGCGCGAGGAGCAAAACGATCGTCAGCAGGCGGCTTGCCAATACCGGTTTCTCCCTCTCAAGGCCCACGCAGCAAGAACGGCATCGTAACAACGCTTTGAGCAATTTGCAAACATGGCTGCCGCCAATTCGGTCGTCCAAAGGCCGTGCTCACCGCTCTCGGCGTTTTGCCTGACATTGCGGGTCTTGACGATCTCGCCCGACATCTTGAACTGCTGGTACCATTCATTCCAGTTCTTGATCGCGTCGAACTTGCGGTCAGCTTGCCACCAGTTCGCGCTTTGGATGCTCGGATTGCCTCAATGCGACCTTCTCCGGCAGTGGCACCGTGGAAACGAACCCGTCGGGCTTGACGATCAACACCGACGCGTCCGCGGCATGCAGCACCTTTTCAGCAGTATTGCCGATCAGCAAGCCGGGAATGCCGCCGCGGCCGACACTCCCCATCACGATCACGTCGGCAGCGACCCGCCGAGCCGTCGAGCGGATCACTTGCCAGGCGATGCCCGGCGCGAGGCTCAATGTCGTCTTGCACGGCCGAGGCGAAAGCGAGTCGCTTAGTCGCTGCAATTGGTCGAGCGCGGCGCGGCGTACCTGGCGCCGGTAGCGGGCGAACTCCGCCTTGGCGTCCTCGGGCAGCACGGGCACACCGTACATGTCGGCGGTGTCGTAGGCGTGTAACAGGTGCAACGTCGCTCCGGCCGACGAGGCCAACGAGGCGGCCAAGTCGAGCGTCTTGCGGCTCATGTCCGAGAAGTCGAGGGGCACGAGCACCGATCGCAGCGAGTTGCTTTCCCGCGTCCTCGCGATCCAAACCGGGCAAGGACACTTGCGGGCGAGCCGGGTGGCCGTGCTGCCGACCAGCGCCCGTTTCACCGCCGTCTGTCCCCGCGTACCGGTGACCACCAGGTCGTAGCCCCCGAGTTGCACGGCGTGAATGATCTCGACAAACGGCGCGCCCACCCGCACTTCGTGACGGATCCGCCCGCCGGCGGCCTCGTAGGGTGCGATCACGCGCTGCAACGCCTCGTGCGCACGTGTACGCAGCGTCTGCTGCTCTTCGGCCAACTGCTCCGACATCGGACCCCAGGCCGGTGCGTAGGCCATGAGTTGCATCGTGGTGTAGACATCCTTGACGACGTGGGCGACGGTGACTTCAGCATCGTTGCCTCGAGCCAAAGCGACCGCTTGATCGAGCGCAGCATCGGCCGCCGGCGAAAAATCGGTGGGAACCAGGATCTTGCGGAATGTTCCGACGGACGTGTTCATGACGACCTCGCTTGTTTGCTTCTTTACGTGTGCGGTGGCCCCTTGCAGGCTTCTTATGCAATCGGTGTGCCGTCGAGGAAAGGATGAAGGATGAAGGATTTTTTACCCACCGTCGGCGGATTTCGCCTGGGCCTCAACATCCTTCCCGCTGCGGTGTATTTCTCCCGACGCCCAATATCCCTTCTTCATTCCGCATCGTTTCCAAGTGTGCGGAATCGCGCTGGCCGGGCGAATTGGCGCGCTTTCACGCCGCTCGGTGGGACGCGCCGGCACGCGAAGCCATGAACTACGCGCTGCCGGCGAATTGCCAAACGACGGCACTCGAATTGCTCGTCTTGGCCTTTAGATTCACCACACCATTTACCACTCGATACTCACTACCATGTCCGAATTGCGATTCGACGTGACCACTGCCGATTGGGTCGCGTTTGCGCCGTCGAGGGCCTTGCGCCCGCATTACGAGGCATTCCGCACCGTGGCGCCAGATGGCAAGATGAACACGGCGCATTGTCCCTTTTGTCCGGGGAACGAAGCATTCACGCCCCCCGATATCTATGTCGCCCGCGGGGCGGGCGGCGATTGGCGCGTACGCGTCGTGCCAAACAAGTTTCCCGCGTTGCGGATCGAGGAAGACACTCGCCGCATCGAGGATGGCCCGGCGTTTCATCGCATGGGCGGCTGCGGCGCGCATGAGGTGATCGTGGAATCGCCCGAACACGCGGTGTTCTTGGGGCAACAGCCCGTCGATCAGATCGAGTTGGTCCTGCGGACCGTGCAGCGGCGGCACCAGGATCTGATGGGCGACCGCCGCTTTCAGGCGATCATCGCCTTCAAGAACCACGGTCCAGCGGCGGGTACGTCGCTCGAGCACCCGCACTGGCAACTGATCGCCACACCGATCGTGCCGCGGATGTTGCGGCAGAAACATCAGGTGGCCGAGGAGTACTTCGACCGCAGCGGCGATTGTCTCTATTGCGTGATGATGAGCGAAGAGATACGCTCAGGCACGAGGGTTCTGGCAGCCAACGACGGTTACGTGGCGCTGCTCCCCTATGCCTCGCACGTGCCGTTCGAGACCTGGATCATGCCGAAGCGGCACCGGGCTTCGTTCGCGGCGGTGGAGCCAACGGAACTTCGCCCCCTGGCGGAGTTGTTGCGGCTCGTGTTGCTGAAGCTCTACACGGCCTTGGACAACCCGGCATTCAACCTGACGATCGACACCGTCTCGCGCGGCGACGAGGACAAGGAGTACTTCCTCTGGCACATACGCATCCTGCCGCGGTTGACCACTCCGGCTGGTTTCGAGTTGGGGAGCGGAATGTCGATCAACACGGTGCTGCCAGAAGACGCGAGGGCCTTCTTAAGCGAAGTTGCCACCACCGAAAACCACGCCGTGGTGCGGACCGAGCCGGTGCGGACCGAGCCGGCCAAGGTACCGGTCCCGGCATGAATTTCCGGCCGCGCTGCGGTCGGCACGAACTAAGAGGTACAACCCATGACCGACGAAACCCATCAGGCTTACGTCGCCGCCTTTGGAGCCGAACATCACGAGCTGCGGCACCTGGTACACGCACTGCACGAGGCTTTGCGCGAAGAACGACCCTGGAGCCACGAGGCTGCGACGGAAGCGGTGGAGCTCCTGGCGGCCTTGCACACGCACCTGGAGCACCACTTCGCACAGGAAGAAGACGGCGGCTACCTTGAAGAAGCGCTGAACCTGGCCCC
>DATLQY010000818.1:0-2569 GCA_035534975.1 Pirellulales bacterium | reverse complement strand
CTGCAAGCCATCGGCGAAGTCGAGCTGAGACGTGCTTGGTATCGTCAGGCGGCCCTCGTGGTCGCTTTCAAAAATCCGCGAGCGCGGTTTATGGCGCAACAGCAAGGCCAGTGCCGGGTGACTAAATCAACGGACTCCTTGGCGGGATGGGGTCTGTGCCTGACTATAAACTTCTCACTCCAAGCCGCCTGACGTACAACTCCCCTAACGCCTCCTTATGCCAGACCCCTCCGACATGCAGGTGTTGGTTGTCGAAGACGACGAGGACACGCAGGCCAACCTCCGCGACATTCTCGAGCTGGACGACTGGCGGGTGGAGACGGCGGGCTCGGTCGCCGAAGTTTTCGCCCGACGCGACTGGTCGAACATCGCCCTGGTGATCCTCGACCGCCGCTTGCCCGACGGCAGCGCCGAGGAAGTCCTCCCGCAGCTCAAGAGCCTGGCCCCCGACGCGTCGGTGATCGTCGCCACCGGATACGCCGACTTGGAAGGCGCGATCGCCGCCTTGCGCTACGGCGCGGCCGACTACATCCTCAAGCCGATCAACCCCGACGCGCTGCGCATCAGCCTGGCGCGCATCGTCGAGCAGCGCCGCCTGGCCGACGCGCTGCGGAAAGAGCAGGAATTCGTCCGGAACCTGGTGGCGCAGGCCCAGGCCATCGTGTTGGTGCTCGATCCCCAAGGGCGCATCGTCCGTTACAACCCATACATGGAGCAGATATCGGGCTACCGTTTGACCGAGGTCGAAGGACACGATTGGTTCACGACCTTTCTTCCCGGGCATGACCGCGACCGCATCCACAACGTGTTCGACAAAGTGCTCGCCGACGTCGACACTGGCGGCACGACGAACCCCATCGTCACCCGCGACGGACGGCAACGGCTGATCAAGTGGTCGAGCAAGGCGCTCAAGGACGCCGCCGGTCGTGTGACGGGTGTGCTGGCCGTGGGCCAAGACGTCACCGATCTGGCCGAGGCCCAACAAAAAGCCTTGCAAGCCGAACGGCTGGCCGCGATCGGCCAAATGATGGCCGGTCTGACTCACGAAAGCCGCAACGCCCTGCAGCGCAGCAAGGCCTGCCTTGAGATGCTGGCCCTGGAAGTGCAGGACCGTCCGCAGGCGCTCGAAATGGTGGCCCGAATCGAAAAAGCGCAGGACCACCTGCACAGGCTCTATGAGGAGGTCCGCACTTACGCCGCGCCGATCAATCTCCGCCGAGAGCCGTGCGATTTGGCTCAGCTTTGGCGCGAAACCTGGTCGGAAATCGCCCAGGCGCGGCCGACCCAAGAAGTGCGATTACGTGAGCAGACCGAGACCCACGATTTGGTGTGTGACATCGATCGCTTTGCCATTGGCCAGGTGTTTCGCAACATCCTGGAGAACGCGCTCAGCGTTGTCCCTAACCCGGGCGAAATCGTCGTCCGTGCCACGCCCTCCGAGCTCGATCGGAAGCCGGCGATTGCCGTTTCGTTCCGAGACAACGGGCCGGGGTTGGAACCGGAACAACGCGAGCGGATCTTCGAACCTTTCTACACCACCAAGACAAAAGGGACCGGGCTTGGCATGGCAATTGCAAGAAGAATCGTTCAGTCGCACGAAGGGACGATCGAAGTAGGAAACGGCCAGGATCCTGGGGCGGAGATCGTGGTCACTTTGCCACGAGGAATCGCATGAGCGAGTCGCTGAGGATCGCCGTCGCCGATGATGAAGCCGACATGCGCGATTGGTTCGAACGGATCCTGCCGACGCTGGGTCACCACGTGGTGTCGGTGGCCGAAAACGGGCGAGAACTGGTCGAGCACTGCCGCACGCTCGAGCCCGACCTGGTGATTACCGACGTCAAAATGCCCGACATGGACGGCATCGAGGCCTCGATGGCCATTTGCCGCGAACGGCCCTTGCCGATCATTCTGGTTTCAGCCTATCACGATCCCGAATTGCTCAAGCGGGCGGAGGCCGACCATGTGATGGCCTACCTCGTCAAACCCATTGGCCAAACCTCCTTGCAGCCGGCGATCGCCGTCGCCGTACGCCGGTTTTCCGAATTGCAATTGCTGCGGCAGGAGACGGCCGACCTGCGGCAAACGCTGGCCGACCGCCGTGTGATCGAGCAGGCCAAGGGCGTACTGATGAAGGTCGTGCCAGGGCTCGACGAACGGGGCGCCTTCCGCCGCCTGCAAGAGCTGGCTTCTGAGAAGAACCAGAAGCTGATCAATGCCGCCGAGGAGGTATTGGCGCTGGAGAAGGCCCTTCGTCCACCGGAACGTACAGGAGCTTCGTAGGCGTCTTATTTGTTGGTGATTTACGCGGCGAAAGCATCCCGGATTGCCGGAAATAGCACCGAAGGTGCGGCGCTGTAGTAGCCAGGGGCAACGCCCCTGGTACACGGACGCGCGCCAAACCTCGTAAAGCCCCAACGGGGCGCGTGAGCGTCGCTACGGCAAAACGCTCAGCGCGCCCCGTAGGGGCGTACAACAGGTTTTCGTTCTGCGAACCAGGGGCGTTGCCCCTGGCTGTTGCAGCGCGCCCTTTCAGGGCGGACGGCGTAACCGCCCTGTGAAGAATCCC
>DATLQY010000817.1:0-14754 GCA_035534975.1 Pirellulales bacterium | reverse complement strand
CCGCGTTCAACCAGCCGTCGCGCCAGCAGGCACTGCCGGCCGAAGACCTCGGTCGCCGGCTGGTCGAGCCCGTAAAGCTGGGCCGTGGCCGCCGTCTCGGCCGACAGATCGAAGGCCTCGGGCGCCTCGCTCTGCATGCGGTAAGCCAACTCGAACGACTCGATCCGAGCACTCAAACGGCTATCGTCGCTTCGTTCAACACGGTGCAGTTCGTTGAGCCGCGCCAGGGCGTCCAGTTCGCGACGCTGCTGATCCGAACCGACGCGTGGATTCTTCAGGTTCTTCAGCGGGTGATTGATGTCCGAGACGAACGTTCCCTGGTACGCGGCCGGCAGGAAACTCGCCCCGTACTGGCGCGCGCCCTCGATCAGCGGGCCCGGACCGATCGCCATGAAGCCCGGCAGGTTCTGGTTCTCGGTCCCCAACCCATAAGTTACCCAGGCTCCGAGGCTGGGCCGTGAAAAAACCCGCTCCCCCGTGTTCATCAGCAAGCAGCCGCCAGGGTGATTCGGGTCGTCGGTGACCATCGAGCGGATCACGCAGAGGTCGTCGATCACGGTCGCCGTGTGGGGAAACAGCTCGCTGACATCGAGACCCGACTCGCCGTACCTTCGAAACTTCCAGGGCGAAGCCAGCAAATTCCGTTTTTCACCAAGGTACAGCTTGGGCGAAGGCTGGCCGTTGTCCTGGGTCAGGCGCGGCTTGGGATCGAAAGTGTCAACTTGCGATGGGCCGCCGGGCATGAAGAGAAAGATCACCCGCTTGGCCCGCGCAGCCAGGTGCGGCTGTTTGGCGGCGAGCGGGGCCGGCGGCGCGTCGCCCGGTGCCCCAACGGCGGCGCTTCGCGACTCGTCATTCAGCAAGGCCGCCAGCGCCAACGCCCCAAAGCCACCACCGGCCCGGCGCATCGCCTGGCGACGATTGATTTCAATCGACATAAACTAACTCATTCGTGCAAAGGACGACATGGCAATACCGCGACCAGGCATCGGGCGCGGCGGGGTTACCGACCAGTTGCAAGCCGACCGCCACTTCCGCCGGCGTCGGTGGACGGCCCACGGCGATCTGGTAGAGCCGATCGATCCGCGCTGCATCATGATTCTGGGCAGGGTCGTTGTGAGTGGGGTCGCCGCCGGCGGGCACTTCGCGGGCCAATCTCGCGGCGAGCGCCTCAGCCAGCTCAATCACGAACGGATCGTTCAGTAAGAACAGGGCCTGCGGAGCGACGGTCGAAACGTTGCGGCGCTCGACGACGGCGCCGCAATCGGGCGCATCGAACAACGGACCAAACTCGGCGGCCTTGGCACCGGTGCGCACCGACATCAAGTACAGGCTTCTCCGCCCAACGGCCATATCCAGAAAGCCCGGTCCTCCTGGGGTCGTATCGAGACGGCCGGCCAGGACGAGCAGGCTGTCGCGAATTGCTTCCGACTCCAAACGCCGCCGGTTCATGCGCGTGAGCAAGCGGTTCTCAGGATCCGCGGCCTGGACGGCTTTCGACGCCCGCGTAGACTGCTGGTAGACGTTCGACGACATGATGAGCCGATGCATTGCCTTGACGGACCAGCCCGAAGCGACAAACCGGGCGGCGAGGTAATCGAGCAACTCGGGATGGCTGGGCGACTCGCCCATGAAGCCGAAATTCGTCGATGTCCGGACCAGCCCTTCGCCAAAATGGTGTTGCCAAATGCGGTTGACCATCACGCGCGCCGTCAACGGATGGTCGGGCCGGAACAGCCACATGGCCAGCTCGCGCCGGCCGCTCCCCTCGCGAATCGGCGGTTGGTGCTCGCCGGCCAGGACCAGCGGAAAACCCCGCGGAACGGTCGGGCCAGGGCTCGCCGGATTGCCGCGAACGTATACCTGGGCGTCACGGAACCCCTCGTGCTTCGTTCCCGGCGGGCCCCCGTCTTGGACCACGACGGCCTTGGGGACCTCGACGCCCGGCTTCCGCTTGAGCGCTTCCAATTCGGCCTGCATCGCCGCCAGTTGAGTGCGCACTTCTTCGGGCAATAGTCGAATCCGTTCGGCTTCACTCATCCAGAACGGACCCCGCGGCGACGACAGCTCGTCGTACAAGTCGGCAACCTGATCGACGGCGGCGTCTTCCGTCTTGGGCGGGCCAAACCAGCGCGATTGAAGTTCCGCTTCAATTCGGCCGCGCGCCGCGTCATCGAGCTGCGCCGAGTAGACCCGCAACTCCGCCAGGTCGCCGTGGAACCTGCCGGCCGCGCCGGAACCCGGCCCGCCGATTCGCAAGGCGGCGATGCCCGGGTCGCTCGAGACCGCGTCGATCGCCCGGTTTGCGCCGAGAGCCTCGCCGTTTCGGTGCAGCGTCACGCCGGCGGGTCCCCAGGTGACGCTGAGGAGTTGGAAGTCGCGGGTTGCGGTGGCAGGGGCCACCACGTCTCCGTTGGCTCCGCTACGGCGCAGGACGGCATGCACGGCGCCGGTCGCGTTGGCAATCAATCCAAGGCCGTGCTGCCCGACGGACGAATCTTCCCATCCGACGAGGCGCTGGTCGGAAACGTTCGCTTCGCTGGGTCGGAACACGACGAACAAACTGCCGATCGGCGGCACGCTGCGCGGCGCTTGCAGCAACTCATGGCCCTGAAAGCGCACGACCGGCCGCGTATGCCCGTGGACCATGGCCGACGCGAGCAGCGGGCCTTGGGCATCAGTGACCGGCGAAGCGTCTTCGACGGTGCCGGCGCGGTCCGGCCAAAGCGTGACCTGCCCGGCCTCGTTCGTCATCACTCGGCGGTCGTCGGCGCGGAAGGTGAGAAAGGCCTCATCGGTCAGCGCCTGATTGGACGGATCTTTCGCAGCGAGCGCCTGGCGCTGCGCCAGGGTACCCGACAGGTTTTGTTCGAGTTCCTGACCGAGCCGCTCGCTAGAAGCCCGGTCGGTCGCGGCCAGGTGCTGCGACAGGAGCGGATGGGGATGCTCATTGAGGTACTCGAGCCATCGAGACAGTGTCGAAGCGTCGAGTTGGCGCGCGGCCGCGAACTCGGCCAGCGCCGGCTGGTTCTCGCCGGCGGGTGGATGGACGTATTCCCAGGCCGCCATTAGGTAGCGGGGCGTCTCGTTCGGTATCCGTCGTTCCAAGGTCGCCAGGAACTCTCGGTCGGTTCGGACCGTTAGGGCCTGTATCTCCCGCGGCAGTACGGCCAAGCGCTGCTTGTCGCGCGCGGCCTGTTCTTCGATGGCTTGCAGCTCGCTCTTCGACAACAGCGGCACCCGAACCAGGGGCGTATTGCCGGCCACCGGGCCGGGAACCAGCCGCGTGCTGAAGAAGATCCCGGCCAGTGCGTAGTAGTCCTCAGTGGAGATGGGGTCGAACTTGTGGTCGTGGCAGCGGGCACACCCCAGCGTCAGGCCCATCAGCGCACGGCCCACCACGTCGATCTGATCGTTGACGTAGTCGGCGATCATGAGTTCCTTGTCCACGTCGCCGGGGACGAAGTCGGCGATGGCCAGGAAGCCCGTGGCGACAAGCGCCTCCGTGTCGATCTTGGCCGGGTCCGATGGCTGGTGCAGATCGCCCGCGAGTTGCCGCGTGATGAAGTCGTCATACGGCAGATCGCGATTGAAGGCGCTGACGACCCAATCGCGGTAGCGCCAGGCCTCGCGGAAATCGCTTTCGACGGGCAACTGAATCAGATCGCGGGCGTCAGCGTAGCGAACCACATCGAGCCAATGCCGTCCCCATCGCTCGCCGTAATGGGGCGACGCCAACAGCCGATCGACCACCTTGGCGAAGGCGGAGGGCGATTCGTCGGCCAGGAAATCGTCGATTTCGTCCGGGGTGGGCGGGAGTCCCGTCAAGTCGAACGTCGCGCGGCGAAGGAGTGTCCGCTTGCCGGCCGGTTCGCAGGGCGTGAGCCCGCGCGCTTCGAGCCGGGCCAAGATGAAGTGGTCGATCGGGCCATTCGGCCAGGTTGCGGCACGGACCGCGGGCGGCGTGGCGTCGCGGACCGGCTGAAACGACCAGAAGCCGCGTTCGTCGTCGGTGAACGCGGCAACTCGCTTGACAGCCCCGGCGGAGGGGCCGGAATCCGACGGCGGCACAGCCCAGAGCGGCAGTGAAATGCCGAGCAGCAGCAAACCGGCGACCATTTTGCAGCCGTTCACGTCGTTCGCTCGGCCTGGGGTGGGTTAAAGGGGGGAGACGTTATTCTAACATAACCTTGCCGTGGGCCGTCTGCTAGGCCGCGCTTCCATGTCCCATACCATGAGCGCTGGCAAGCGAGGCTCGGTGGCTCGAGGAGGTTGCGCTCGGGCCGGGGGACGTGAGGGGACGCCAGGCGGCCGCGACATATACTTTCTCCTGCGGCCCGCTCACCTCGCCCGCGGCCGGGCCCGGATCGGACTACCCTTTCCGCTCGCTCCTCGTGCCGACGGCCCGGGAAAACGCAGTTCCGTGAGGCGGCAGCATTCAGGCCCAAATCGCCCCGCGGCTGGGCTTGGCGCTGGTGGCGGTGGGCTTCGTATCTTTACATAACTGCCGACGAATAGGACGATGTCAAATACGATTGAACGTGGATTGGTTTTGGCTCTAGAAGGAGAATTGGAGCGCTGAGTCATGGTGCGAGCGCCAGCTTGGCGGCTGCGTCATCGGTTTGCGGTGCGACGTAGCAATGCCTTGCAATTCAGCACGCGGACCTCGTTTCGCGGCGATCCATCAAAAAGGACATGGAACGATGTTCCAAGGTAAGGAAATCGGCAGGACCTCCGTCATTTGGCCTCCGCTGACGCTTGCCTCCAGCATGCTCGTCGTCGTCATAGCGGAGAGCGTCGCGCATGGACATCAGCCTGACACAGCACAACTTCCGTTCATCCGGGATTCCCAGAGCGATACCTGGGTCGCGATCGACCCTCTGGGTAGACGGCTGCCGACGTATGAGCAGGTCGGACCTCCACGAGAGGACCGAAAAGTCGGGATCTTCTATTTCCTGTGGCACGGTGCCCATGTGAACGACGACTGGCATGGGCCGTATGACATCACGAAGATCCTCGCAAGAGATCCTGATGCGATGCGAACGAAGACAAATCCACTTTGGGGACCGATCGGAGCGCCGCACCATTGGGGCGAATCCCTTTTTGGCTACTACCTTACGGACGATGCCTACGTGTTGCGCAAGCACGCCCAAATGCTCGCCGACGCGGGCGTTGATACGCTGATCTTTGACGTGAGTAACGAATTCACGTGCCGGCGGTACTACATGGAGCTGTTGCGGATCTTCTCCGATGTCCGCAAGAAAGGTGGGAAAACTCCCCAAGTGGCGTTCCTTACGCCGTTTTCGGAACCGTCGAAGGTCATCAGGGAGCTCTACCACGATTTATATGAACCGGGCCATTACAGCGACCTTTGGTTCCAGTGGGAAGGAAAGCCTTTGATCCTTACCGACCCGGCGAAGATTGCACCGGGCCCCATGTTCGCGGAGCAAAACGACCCCGCCCTACTAGAGCGCGGCCACTCCCTTGGCCAGTCGTTCACGATGGACGCACCGTTCGACGCCGCCGGAGGGCGGTTTCCGACCTGGAGTACCCGCGGCTCCCAAATGACTCTTACGCTCCACCGTGACGGTCCGAACGGCGAACCAATCGCCAAGCGACGTTTGGTCAACGTGCAGGACAACGCCTGGCTGTGGGTCGAAGTTCCCGATCCCCTGCCTCCCGGCACTTACTACTTGGAGATCTCCGAGCCGGATGGGATGATCGGCTGGTGGAGTCACACGGGGGACGTCATTCCTCAGGGAGGGGCGTTTGCGGACGGGGAATCGGTCAAGGGTGACCGGACCTTGCGGATCGGAGTCGTCACCGAGGAACGCAGCCGCATCCGGAGTTTTTTTACGTTTCGAAAGCCGCAGGCGGACTACTTCAACGGGCAAACGGAGCCGGACATGTGGAGCTGGTTGGAAGTCTACCCGCAACACGTTTTCCGAAACTCCCGCGGTGAGAAGGAGCAGATGTCGGTGGGCGTCGCTCAGAACGCCGTCGGGGACCGAGTTGGGGCCATGAGCGAGCCTGAGGCGCGCGGTAGGAGTTTCCACAACGACACATTCCCGAAGGAGCGGGACGCAGTGCTCCACGGCTACAACGCCACCGAGCAGTGGGAGCGGGCGTTGAAGGAGGATCCGAAATTCGTTTTCGTCACCGGCTGGAACGAGTGGTTTGCCGGTCGCATGGAGACGTTTCCCGGTACTCACGCGCCGGTCATTTTCGTCGACGCCTTCGACCAGGAGCACAGCCGGGATATTGAGCCGATGGTGGGCGGACATGGCGACCTTTACTACTACCAGATGGTCGGTTACATACGAAACTTCAAAGGAGTCCACAAACCACCCGTGGCAAGCCCGCCGAGGACCATCGACCTCGATGACTTCCCCGCGTGGGCGGACGTCCGTCCCGAGTTTCTGGATGACATCGGTGACCCAGCGCAGAGGGATCATCCTGGATACGACAAGAGCACGCGCTACGTGAACACCAGCGGCCGCAACGACTTCACCGCAGCCAAGGTTACCTGGGATCGAGAGTTTGTTTATTTCTACATCCGGACTCAGGATGCGATCACCCCATTCCGCGATCCCAACTGGATGCTTCTCTTCATCGACACGGGCGTGCACCGCCAGACCGCCTGGGAGGGCTACAACTTCGTCGTCAACCGCACGCTCCGCGACTCGACGACCACGCTGCTCGAAGAAAGCAAAGGGGGCTGGGCCTGGCGCAGGAAGGGAGAGGTGCGGTACCGTGTGGCGGGAAACGAACTCGCGCTGAGGATTCGGCGCGCCGACCTCGGGCTGGCCGATCGAAATCTGCCCGTTCAGTTCGACTTCAAATGGGCGGACAACGTCCAAGAGCCGGGCAAGATCAACGAATTCACGCTCAACGGCGACTGCGCGCCGAACGGCCGTTTCAATTTCCGCTACAGGGGAATTCGCTAGTGCCGGCCGCCGCGACGTCAATGAGTCGTTCGGCATCCGAGGGCACCGAGGGTCATCTCGAATCGCGCGGGGCCGGTGCAGGTTTCTTGACGCCTTGCCCCGTCGAATCGAGGTCGGCGAGGGTATTGAAGAATGTCCAGGTCGGAAACGACGCCGCGAGCGGCGGGACGTGTGGGACTTCCCAGACCTGATTATCCAGATAACTCAGCGTTACTCCGCCGGCCGTCACGCGTGCCGGCGCAAACTGCCATTCCTCTCCACCCGCCTCGCCGCGCACTTCGAGAACGACCAGGAGATCTGGGTTCGTGCCGCTGGTCGTGAAGCCAATGACCGCGCCTCGCAGCAGTTTCGTATCGGGATCGGCGTACTCGTAAATCGGCGTCGTGAGCAAGCGCATCGCCTCCGAATTATTATTGCGGGCGTCCGTCAAGATCCTTGCCGAAAAGTCACTCGCCAGCTTGCGAACCTGGCGAGTGCGTTGCGCGCTGCGATCCGCGACGACGGGTGCGTCGGGAAGTGGACGAAATTCGACTCCCGGCTCCGTCGAACGAAAGCGGCGGCCATGGTCCCATTCGACGACCAGCGTCTCGCTGGCCAACGACGTGAAGCAGTAACCCCATCGCGGGCGGGTGTCTTGCCGCATTGCCTCGATTTTCTCGAAGGCGATCGGGCGCCCCGCGTCGGTCCAAACCCACATCGTGGCGTCGATAAAGCGCCGGGGCTGGTCGTCATACCGAAAAGCGGGAGTGCGAATGAATTCTGGTTTGCGCTCCTCGTGCTCGAAACGCACGGTGGTTCGTTCCGCCAGCGACCGCATTTGTTCGAGCCGTCGGATGCGCTGTTCGTCGTCTTGGTCGTCGGCCCAACAAATGGACGGCGCCGAATACAACGCGTAGAAAACAATCATCGCCGGAGCAAGCACGCGACGCCCAGTAAGATGGTAAGATGGTGTCATTCTTTTTACTCCACTTTTCGTGGTCTCTTGTCGGGCACCGTGGCATGCCACCATTTCAGCATCCCGCGCCAGCGGGCGTTGGGCAAGGGCTGTCCTGCTTATGAAAACCCCGGCACATCCCTGGGCAATTATTTGACAGCGCCCAATTCGCGACCTAGGTTTAAATTGCGATCGGTCATTTTCGTAGTCTTGTTGTTGACATCAATCAAGCCGCTCACGACCAAAGGTTTCGGGAAGGCAGGCCGACCATGGCACAATTCATCCGGTTCCTCCGGCGCTCTGAAGCCACCACGTCGGTGGAATACGCCGTTATGCTGGCCCTGATCATCGTCGTGTTGATCGCGACCATTTCCTCGGTCGGCGGCAGCACCGGGGGCATGTGGGGGGGCGTCAAAACGAACCTGACGGCCGCCGGGTTTGGAAGCTAAGTCGTCAATTGTTGGCCGCGAAGCGGCCCCGTAGCGCTTGAGGGTGGTTGTTTCTCTTAAACCCTTCGTTTGGTCGCGGCCCCGCGTCAAGGGAGCCGGAAGAACGACATTCGCCCGTCGCCGCTTTCGATCGGCCCGCCGCCGAGCAAACGGCCCAGACCGGATTCCAGTTCCGCGGCCCGATCGACGAAGCCATGCCGGTCGATGTAGATGCCGCGAAAACCCCTGGCGGCAATCGCCTGAACCTGCTCTTCGAGCGGGCGGGCCGCCAGTTCGCGTTGCCAGAGGTCCTCGGCACGTCCCTTCATGGCGCCATAGCTCCATCGCAACGAGTCCGAGTGAAAGTATGGGCGAAAGTGCTCGTACTCACGCAGAACATGCGGCGCGACGAATTCCGGAAAACGCGCATAAGGAAGTTGGTAGACCATGGCGCCGTGGGGCAGGGCCGCTTCAATGCGGGCCACGAATTCCGCATCGTTGGTGAAGCTCGCCCGCAAGGCCGCATATGCCGGTACGCGTCCACGTCCCGCCTCGTCAATGATGCCCAGCACCGTGAGCGCCGCCAGGAGCAAGTGAAACTGATAACGCGGACGGCCGGCCCGCGTCCACCATTGACCCGCACGCTCGAGCAAAAGCGCGACGGCGAACAGCGAAAGGAGGGCAATGACGATGCTGATCCGGTTGTAACCCCGGATCATTGGGCTGACCAGAAAACTGAACAGCGAACCAAATCCACCAATGGTGGCTAGAAGTACCGAGAAAAGATTGAGCACGGCCAGCCCTCGCGCCAGTTCCCATTCGCCCGAGACCGCTCGGCGGGTCAGCATAAGGCCGATCAGGAACAGGAAACCGAGTCCTCCCAAAAACCCCAGCGAGGAGCCTTGCTTTTCGCCGTCGGAAAGGGGCGCCTGGTCGTATTTGACGCGGGCGCGGGCCCAAGGGGCCACGCGATGTTGCGCGGCCGGCAGCAACAATTGGCCGATCTTCAGCCCGTGGATTTCGGCTTCGTCGGCCGTGCGGCGGGCGACTTCGGGATTGCGCCCGTGCCGGTGCCAGAACGCCAGACTGGGGGCGATGTTTGCCAGCACGCCAAGCGACGTCAAGGTCACGAGCGACGCGGCCACCCCCAGCGGGCGGAGCCGGCGCCCGTCGAGCGCCGCCGACGCGCCGGCGACCAACAACAGGTAACAGGCGAAAAAAGCGTAATAGACGCCCGCGGACGATTGGAGGATCGCGACGACGAGGGCTGCGATGCCGCGCCCGCGGCCGCCGCCGTCATTCGTCGCCTTGCTCTTTTGGGTCCAATCGACTTTCCCCTGGTAGACCCAAAGGGCGACCATGATCGAGAACGGCACCACGAAATAGGACGTGAGGAACAGATGGTTCTCGCCGCGAAATAAATGATAGGGCACGAATGCGTAGAGCAGGCTTGCCGAAAGCGCCGGCGCCGACGACACGCGGAAGCGGCGAAGAACGAACAACGCGGTGCACGTCGTCAGCGGAAAGCCGAGCACGAAATAGAGATTGAAGGCCGTCCCAAAATCGGGAGTGACGAGCGACAACAGCTTGATCAAAGCGAAGTGCAGACTGTCGGCCAAGGGAAAATCGCGCATGTCCAAGCCGGACGGGGCGCTAAGACTGGGGTTGCGCAGGTACCAACCGTGGTCGCGGATGCCCTTGACCCACATTTGGCCGAAGAGCGAGTCGGAACCTATGTCGAACGGCACCGACAGATCGGCTTGCCAGAGATTGAGGATGCGCGCCAGAAACAACACGGACAAGCCCGCGGCGGCGACGTAGACGCCGACAATTGAGGCGACACGGCGACGAGCGACCCCGTTGGCGCCCGGCGACGGGCCCCCTTCGACCCCGGACCGCGGGGCCGTACCTACCTCAACCAGCAAGGCGTGCGTCGACATCCGAATACTCTTCGCTGCCTTTAGGGTGGGGCACCACCTTTGGACATGCCGCGTGCGGTATATAGACCCCGCCACTCGACAGGTCAAGGTCGATCCGGCCGGGTGGTGCGTCAATGCACCTGGATTGGGCGTGACAAACTTCGCGCGACCCGCCAAGATGGCTTGGAGGAGATCCACCAGCCATGCATGCCTGTCGCTTTTGTGGCGCGTCGCTTGAGCACCGCTTCGTCGATTTGGGGATGTCACCCTTATGCGAGAGTTTTCTCGGGCCTGGGCAACTTGATGCCATGGAGCCGTTCTATCCGCTGCAAGCCTTTGTCTGCGGGCGGTGCCTTTTGGTGCAACTTCCCGAATATGTGGGCGCCGCGCGGATCTTCAGTGAGTACGCTTATTTTTCATCCTACGCGGATTCCTGGTTGCGCCATGCCAGAGATTACGTGGAGGCGATGATTGAGAGGTTCGGCTTGGGCCCCTGGAGCCTAGTCGTCGAGGTGGCCAGCAACGACGGCTACCTGCTGCAGAATTTCGTCGCCCTGGGCGTGCCGTGCTTGGGCATCGAGCCGGCGGCCAACGTGGCGCGGGCGGCCGTCGCCAAGGGAGTTCCGACGGTGGTCAAGTTCTTCGGGCGACAAACGGCCGAGGAGCTCGTCGCCGATGGGGTGCGTCCCGACTTGATGACCGCGAACAACGTGCTTGCGCATGTTCCGGATCTGAATGATTTCGTGGCCGGTTTTCGGCGCCTGCTTTCGCCCAACGGCGTGGTGACTTTCGAGTTTCCGCAACTGGCGCGCTTGATTGAAGATAACGAGTTCGACACGCTTTATCACGAGCATTTTTGCTACTTTTCGTTGCATACGGCGTGCGCGGTGTTGGCGGCGCATGGCATGGCGGTGTTCGACGTCGAGGAACTGTCGACGCACGGCGGTTCACTGCGGTTGTTCGCGCGGCACATAGAAAATGAGGCGCTGCCGACGGAACCGCGCGTGGCGGAGCTGCTAAAGCGCGAGGATGCGGCCGGTTTGACTCGGGTCGAGGGCCATCGAGGCTTCGAGGAACGGGTCCGTGAGACCAAGCGACGGCTACTCGAATTCCTGATCGACGCCCGGCGCGCCGGCCGAACGGTTGCCGGTTACGGCGCCCCAGGCAAGGGAAACACGCTCTTGAACTACTGCGGCATCCGCACTGATCTGCTGGACTACACGGTTGATCGCAATCCCTACAAACAAGGTAAATTCCTGCCTGGCACGCACATCGAGATCTTCGCGCCCGAGAAGATCGCCCAGACCCGGCCCGACTACGTGCTGATATTACCTTGGAACTTGAAGGACGAGATCATTGAGCAGCTTGCCTATGTCCGCGCCTGGGGCGGCAAGTTCGTGGTCCCGATCCCTGAGTTGAGGGTCTACGATTGAGCGTCATTACGCGGCTCGCGCGCGAGCGGCCTTCAGGTCGTGCCGGTTCGACACGTCCGAAAAATAGTCGTTGTACCAGGCGATCGTTTCGACAAGCGCCTCGTCAAACGCGTAGCGCGGACTCCATTCGAGCATCGCCCGCGCCTTGGCGGCCGAAAGAAACTGGTGCCTGATCTCGTGGCTTGCTTCGTTGCGGACGTCCGGCTCCAGCGGCGAACCCATCAGGCGCAAAATCCGCTCGGTGATTTCCAGGACCGTCACCTGGATCTCGGTCGAAAAATTGAAGGCGTGTCCCACGACCTCCGGCCGCCGCGCCATGCACTCGGCCAGGTGCAGGTACGCGGCCGCCCCGTCCTTGACGTAGAAATAGTCCCGCACGTAGCTTCCGTCGGAGCGAACCAATGGACGCTGACCGCGGAGCACGGAGCGGATCGTGCCGGGGACGATGCGATTGAAGTTCAGGTCGCCGCCGCCGAAGAAATTTCCGCAGCGCGTGACGCAAACCGGCAGGCCGTAGGTATGGTGATAGGTTTGCGCCAAGATGTCGGCGCAGGACTTGCTGGCATCGTAGGGGTGCCGCCCTTCGAGCGGCGCCTCCTCGGTGTAGGGGAGCAGGCGTTGTTCGCCATACGCCTTGTCGGACGAGGCCACGATCACCTGCGGATTGCGTTGCGAACGCCGCGCCGCTTCGAGCACGCACCAGGTGCCCTTGATGTTGGTCTCGAACGTCGACAGCGGGCCGCGATTGGCGACGCCGACGATCGTCTGCGCGGCCAGATGGATCACGGTGTCGATCTCGTACTCGCCGATCACCCGCTCCAGGAGCGCCTCGTCTTCGACGCGGCCGCGCACCAGGTCGATCCGCCGGTCGAGGCCGCCTCGAACCAGCTCGCAGCGCGCCACCTGGTCGCGAAGGAGGCCGACGACGTGGGCTCCGCGCGCCAACAGTTCGCGGACCGTTTCAGAACCGACCAGGCCGGTACAGCCGGTGACGAAGACCCGTCGGTCTTGCCAGAATCGATCGTTGGCGTTCATGCCGCTCTCCGTAGTCGCGAGCTCTCCCATGTGTTCCAAGGCGCCGTTCCGGTGGCCCAGAGGTCATTGAGATGGTTGTAATCACGGCTGCTGTCCATGGCGTGCCAGAAACCGTCGTGCCGATAGGCCATCAATTCGCCGTCGTCGGCCAGGCGCACCAACGGTTGGTGTTCGAGCACGAGGCCGGGGTCGTCGTTCAGGCGGCGCAGAAAGGCGCGCTCGAAGACGAAGAACCCGCCGCTGATGCAGCCCGGCGCGGCCAGCGGTTTTTCCATGAATTCGACGACGCGAGGCCCGTCGAGCTCGATTTCGCCGAACCGGCTTGGGGGCCGCACCGCCGTCACGGTCCCGAGCCGGCCGTGGGCCAGGTGGAATTCGAGCAGTTGACGCACGTCCAAGTCGGTGACGCCGTCGCCGTAGGTCAGCATGAATCGCTCGGCGGTGAGGTACTTCTCGACCCGTTTCAGGCGGCAGCCGGTCATCGAGTCGGCGCCGGTCTCCACCAGCGTCACACGCCAATCGCTCTCGGACACGCTGCCGTGTAATTCGATTTGTTGCGGCTCACCGAGGCGAAGGCTGAAATCGACCCCCGCCAGGTGGTAGTCGAGGAAGTAACGCTTGATGACCCAGCTTTTGTATCCCAGACAGAGCACGAAGTCGGTGAATCCGGCGCGAGCATAGCCCCTCATGATGTGCCAAAGGATGGGCCGCCCGCCGATAGGGACCATCGGCTTGGGAAGGTCGGCGGCCACGTCGCGAATGCGCGTGCCCTGGCCGCCGCACAGGAGGACCACCTGCATGCTAGCACCGAATGGGGACTAAAATGAACGTCGACGGCGGCTTATAGCCGTTCGGCCACAAGCTGTCAACGCGGGCGTGCTAGATTGCCTGGTAGAACTCTTGGCTGGACAGGATGATCGATTGCACGAGAGCGTCGCTGGCGCCGGATTGGAACAACTGCTGGTAGAAGCCGACGGGGTTGGCCACGGACGCGTCGGCCGGGCGGCCCAGGTACTGCAGGAAATAGGTGTTGACAAGATCGAAGCGGTATTCGACGGTACTCAGGAACGCCGAGGCGACCGTGAAACGGCTGGCACCCTCCGCAAGGACCGAGGTCCAGTAGTCGATTTCAGGAGGTGCGGCGGTTCGGCCCAAGAGATCGACGTAGAGCCCCGCGACGAATCCCGCATCCGTCCCGCCATTGAGTATCGCGTATTCGCCCGATGAGGCGATCAGGGCCGAGACTTGTTCGGCCGTGAGACCGGCCTGCATCTCGCCCTCCCAGAACTGCAGTCCGCTCGCGTCGACCGGCCGATTGAGCAATTGTTCGTAAATGCCGTTGATGGTGAAAGCGAGCGCTTCGGGGCTGCTGACGAACGCCATCGCGACACTCTGCCGCGAAGCGCCCGCGTCGATCAGTTCGGTCCAGGCCGTGACTTCGGCGTCGCTGCCGGCACGGTGCAGCACGTCGAGGTAGAGTTTTTCCACGAACTGAAAATTGCTCGTGACCAGGCGGATCGTGGCGACGTTGCTGTTGGTCGAGCCGTCGTTGACCAGGTAGGTGAATGAATCGACCCCGTGGAAGTTCGGTCCCTGCTGGTACGTGATCGAACCGTCGGCGCTGAGCGTCACCCTGCCCAGCGCGGTGGGTCGAACCAGTACCGGCGTGAGCGTTCCTGAATTCGTCGGGTTGTCGACCAGGCTGATGCCGCGGACGATGCCGACGTTGGGCACCATCACGAACTCGTGGTTCAGCGCCAAGGGTGGGCCGACGTTGAGCACGGTAATTTGCACCTGGGCGACGTTCGAAACCTCGCCGCTGGCGCTGTCTGCCACCGTGTAGGTGAGCGTGTCGGTGCCGAAGAAATTAGGCTTGGGCGTATAGGTGATCGCGCCGGTCGCCGGATTGACGCTGACGTCGCCGAAGGCCGGGCCGACGACGATCGTCACGCTCGCGGGGTTCAGCCCCGCCGGGTTTGGATCGGTGTCGTTGGCCGTCACATTGATCGTCACCGGCTGGTTCTTCCCCTCGGTCACCGAGTCGTTGACGGCCGTCGG